>JAHEKL010000009.1:0-510 GCA_024638345.1 Gammaproteobacteria bacterium
CGCGGCTACACCTGGAGGACGTGATCGCCCGGGCCCAGGAGATCCTGGACCCGTCCGACTAGGGGCGGGGCTTCCGCGAGATCTGTCGCGACCGAGTGGCGTCCGCAGCGATCGAGACGCACACGTCCGGACTCAAGTTCGTGCGTCTTCGTGTCAGCAGCAGTCACCGGGAGCGCAGGTGTTCTCGCCGGCCTCGGTCGTCTGGGAGTACCCGGCTCCCTTGATCTCGGACGGGTCGCGAATGGCCCGGGGGCTACAGTCGAACGGAGGCGCTTCGTCGAGCGGTATCTCCACCCGGGGATGGACCGCGACGATGGACGCGGCATAAGGCCGCTGCTGGAAGATTTGGAAGGTCTTGTCGCATACCGCCATGGGCAGACCCCGATCGAGAACGTGCCCGTCGTCGTCGATGACCCTCTTCCAGGGACCCCGATAGATGACGGCCTGCCCGCGGTCCAGGCACGGGCCCTCTTTCCCCTTTCTCGCGGTGACGGTGAGCGAACGGAACTC
>JAHEKL010000009.1:520-20231 GCA_024638345.1 Gammaproteobacteria bacterium
ATCCCTTCGACCGTCCTCCACGGCTCCTCCGACCGCTCCGCAATCGCGACACCGTAGAATCCGACCCGCTCGAGCGAGCGAAGGAACTCGTCCTCCCGCAGGGCGCCCGAGATGCAGCCCGACCAGAGCTCGGGGTCGCGACGGAGATGCTCGGGCACGTCCTCGTCGCTCACGATGTCGGAGATTGCGATCCGACCGCCCTTGCGGACGACTCTGTAGATCTCTTGGAAGAGTTGCTCCTTCTGTTCGTGATGGACCAGGTTGAGCACGCAGTTCGAGAGCACGATGTCCACCGATTCATCTCGAACCAGGGGTCCTTCTTCCGCCTCTCTGCGTGTGAACTCCTCGAACGCGGAGAGCTCTTCCGCAGAACCGATCGGGTGCTCGCTCAGGTACTCGTCCACCCGCGCTAGATCCGTACGAAGATCCTGGATTCGGCCCTTCCGGAACTCGACGTTCGCGTATCCCAGGGCCTCGGACACCTCAGAAGCGGCGCGGTTGGCCAGATCGAGCATTGCGTCGTTCACGTCGATCCCGATCACTCGGCCAGCGGGGCCTGCCAGCTGCGCAGCGATGAAGCAGATCTTCCCACCGCCCGATCCCAGGTCGAGGACGGTGTCGCCCGGCCTCACATGAGACGACGGATCCCCGCAGCCGTAGTCCCTTTCGATGACTTCTTCTGGAATGACTCTGAGGAGCTCGGGATCGTAGCTGATAGGACAGCAGAGCGCGGGCTCTGCCTGCTGCGCGGCCCTGGCGTAGCGCTCCACCACCGCACCCTCCACGCCCAATGGGGTTGTCCGCTCGGCTGTGAGTGCTACCGAATCGTTTCCCGCCATGATCGACTCGCCTCTCCACTGGTTTTCTCGGACTTCGGCCAACCGGCCGTGTAATCCCACGGGGCCCCTCCAGGTTCCCCTCGACCGCCAGGGAATCTGCAGGTCGAATCACCATGCTACAGCCGTTGCCCCTCGGGAAGCCGTTCCGGTAGCTTGCTGCATGCGCACCGATTCCCGCCAGTGGAACCCCGCCTTCCGGAGCCTCTTCGCGCTCGGCCTGGGTTTGGTCTGCGGGTTGCTGCCACCCAGCCAGGCAGCGTCCCAGCGCGTCACGATCGGTGAGGTGCGTGTCATGTCGCCACGCAGACAAATGCTTCCCGAGGTCCCCGGAGGCTTCACGTTCTGTAGGCTCATGTACCAGCGCGTTCGCGCCGAACAGCGCGGTCAGGGGTGGAGAACCGACTACCCCGACGGCGACCGCAACCTCACGACTCGCCTTTCGCAGCTCACCCCGACTCCGATCAGCGGCTGGCTCGACGGCCGGCCGGGATATGCCGTCCTCAGGGCGACAGACCCCGAGCTGTTCCGCTGTCCGTTCCTCTTCTCCTCGGACGTGGGCACCGCGGGTTTGAGCGACGAAGAAGTCGCAAAGCTCCGGGAGTTCATCCTGAAGGGAGGATTCCTCTGGGCGGACGACTTCTGGGGGAACCGAGCCTGGGCCCACTGGGAGCACCAGATCGGGCGGGTGTTTCCCGAATACACCATCGAGGAGTTGCCTCCCGAGCACCCGCTCTTCTCGATCGTATACAAGGTGAAGGAGATCCCACAGATCCCGTCCATCCAATTCTGGCGTCAGAGTGGAGGAGCCACGTCCGAGTTGGGGGTGTTGAGCGCCACCCCCCGTCTGAGAGCGATCCGGAACGAAGACGGGCGGATCCTCGTGCTCATGAGTCACAACACGGACATCGCCGACGGCTGGGAGCGCGAGGGCGAGGACTACGCGTTCTTCGCGCGGTTTTCCCCCGACGCGTACGCGCTCGGGATCAACATCCTGATCTGGATGATGACCCACTGAGAGGGCTTGGTGAGGCGCGCCCGACGGGGCCGCGTCTCACCTTGCCGCACCGGAACCCCAGGTCCTACTTTCGGGTTTCCCTGCAGGGCCCGCGGTGTCTGCGCGTTCCGTCCAAACGACGTTGCCGGAACTCCACCCAAACGGTCGGCGGATCAGCCATCCGACTGGAAGGTCCGTGCGGCGCCGGTGGGGTAGGCCCTTCGTCGGTCCCTGCAACCCGTCGGGGCCGCACCTCATGGAGAAGTCAGGGACCATGGATCGCCTAGACCCCCGGCCGATGACCCGCATCGCTCCGCGTCCGGGGTTCCTGTTCGCCTTGGCGGTCTGTGGCGTGGCTTTCGTCGCCGACGTATCCCCCCTCAGGGCGCAGGGATACTTCGGACGCTACGGCGAAAGCTCCCGATCGAGACCCATTCGCGAAGGACTGCCGGACCTTCCGGGTGGATTCACCTTCTGTCGGCTTTGGTACACCCAGGTTCGACGTGAACCCGGGGGCCTCGGTTGGAGCACGGATTACCCACGCGCGGATCGAAATCTGACGCTGCGGCTCTCCGAGCTGACTCTGACTCCGGTCGCCCGCTGGAAGGACGGAGAGCCGGGAATCGCCGGAGTACGTGCCGACGATCCGGATCTTTATCGCTGCCCGTTCCTTTTCGCGTCGGACGCAGGAACCGCCGGCTTCGAAACGGCGGAAGTGGAGGCGTTGCGGGAGTACCTGCTCAAGGGTGGATTTCTATGGGTGGACGACTTCTGGGGAAACCGAGCGTGGGCCCATTTCACCGGTGAGATGGCTCGCGTGCTCCCCGAGTACGACGTGATCGATCTTCCGATGGAGCATCCATTGTACTCGATCGTATACCGCGTCCCGAAAATCCCGCAGATTACGGCGCTCCAGTTCTGGTATCCCGGCGCGTCCACGTCGGAGCGTGGCGCCGAGAGCGCCGAGCCGCGGATCTACGCGATCTTGGACGAGAACGGCCGAATCCTGGTGCTGATGAGTCACAACACCGATATCGCCGACGGCTGGGAGCGCGAAGGAGACAACTCCGCTTTCTTCGATGCCTTCTCACCGGATGCGTACGCCATCGGAATCAACGTGTTGGTTTGGATCATGACCCATTGACGTATGACCACCAACGGCAACGGAGCTGGCGTCGGATCCGCCGGACGAGGCAATGTCGCCAGCGACGCCGTCTGAACGCTGGAGGCGGCCGCGACGTCAAAACAACCGTGGCCGCTTCGTGTAGCATCCGAGGGAGGGTCTTGCTCTTCGTGGGGGTAGACCGCCACGATCCGGGCTGACGCACCATGCTGACGCAGTACGACCGACGAGCTTCGCCGGTAACGGCGAATAGGCCAACCAGCCACAGCGCATAGAGCCATCGATGTTCGACACCGTCTTCGAGTATCTGTTCAAATATCCTCGCGTCGCGTACGAGCGGGGTGAGATCGTCTGGAGCGGCTCTTGGTCTCCGCTCGTGCTCGCGACGGTCCTTCTGCTGGGTGTTCTGCTCGTCCTCTGGAGCTATCGCTGGGGTCGAGCGCGCACCACGCCACTCGCGACGTGGGTGCTGGTGATCGCACGAGCGGCCGGCTTGGCCATCCTCGTGATCTGCCTGCTTAGACCGACACTCGTTCTTTCGACGGCGGTCCCGCAGCAGAACGTGGTTGCGATCCTCATCGACGACTCCCGAAGCATGGGAATCCCGGACCAAGGGGACCGTCCGAGGGGAATCGTCGCGCAAGAGACGTTCGCCACGGCGGAGAGCCCGGTCCTCGGAGAGATCGAGGACCGATTCATGGTCCGGCACTTCCGCTTCTCGGCTTTGACCGAGCGGCTTCGCGACTCGAAGGAGCTGGCCTCGGAGGGGAACCGTTCCCTTCTTGGCCCCGCTCTCGACTTCGTGCGACAGGAGCTCGCGACCCTTCCCCTGTCTGGGATCGTTCTGGTGTCCGACGGGGGCGATCAGGACCCCGAGGCGCTGGAAGACGCCCTTCTCGGCATGCGCGCCGAGGGAATCCCGGTTCACGCCGTCGGCGTCGGGCGTGAACGCTTGGACCCCGATGTGGAGATCGAGCGCGTAGACATTCCCCCATCTGTGATCCAGGGCTCCACCGTGATCGCGGACGTGGTCGTGGCGCACACGGGCCTTGGCGGAGCCACGATATCGGTCAACCTGGAAGAGAGCGGTTCGATCCTCGCGAGCGAGCAGGTCGAGCTGTCGGGAGGCACTGGGAGCTCCACGGTTCGGATTCCGTTCTCGTTGGACGATCCGGGGGTCCGGAACCTTCGAGTCAGGGTCCCGACGCAGAGCGGCGAGGTCGTCGAGGAAAACAACTTCCGGGACACACACATCCAGGTCCGTGACGGCCGCGAGAAGATCCTCTACTACGAGGGTCAGCCGCGCTTCGAGGTCGGGTTCCTACGTCAGGCCGTGCGGGCGGACGAGAATCTCCAGGTCGTCGTCCTGCAGCGAACCGGGGAGGACCGCTACATCCGACTGGACGTGGACTCCGGCGACGAACTTTCCGGTGGATTCCCGAGCACCCGGGAGGAGCTGTTCGATTACCGGGCCCTCATCCTCGGAAGCGTGGAGGCCAGCTCGTTCTCACCGGACCAGCTCCGGATGATCGTCGACTTCGTCGATCGTAGGGGTGGAGGGTTGCTCGTGCTCGGTGGCCCCGCCGCGCTCGCTGAAGGCGGCTTCGCGGGTACCGCGTTGGCTCCCCTGTTTCCGGTGGAGCTCGAGGCCCCCCGGGGAGGCCCACAGGACCCTTCGCTCCCGTCCGAGGGCAGCCAGGAGGAATACTGGGCGACCGTCCGGCTCCTACCGACCCGGAACGGGCTCATGCACCCGGCGCTGCGTCTGGTGGACAGCTCAGACGCGAACGAGGAGGCCGCCGAGATCGACGTGGGCGAGGGCGCTTCGGAAGAGGGCGAGAGCTCGGTCATGGGGTGGGACGAGCTCCCACCGCTGACCACGGTGAATCTTCTCGGTGCGACGAGACCCGGAGCCACGGTGCTCCTCGAGGGCCAGGTGGAAGAGGTGTTCGGCACGCGCACGGGCGCCGGCTTCGGCGATGACCCGCTTCCGATCTTCGCGTTCCAGCGTTACGGCGCAGGGCTCTCTGCGGTGCTTGCGGTTCACGACACCTGGCTCTGGCAGATGCACCACGAGGTCCCCTTGGAGGATCAGACGCACGAGCGCTTCTGGCAGCAGGTGCTCCGGTGGCTCGTGCAAGAGGTCCCTGAGCCACTGGCGGTCTCGGCCCCCAACACCCGCGTCGCCCCCGCGCAGCCCGTTGAGCTCGTGGCCCGTGTGGTGAGTGAGGAGTATCTGCCCGTGAACGATGCGCGGGTGATCGCAAGGATCACCGACCCGTTCGGCGCGGAGCAGGAGCTCGAGCTCACCTGGAATCTGGACCGTGACGGAGAATACCGGGGCTCGTTCCTTCCCGCGCTCGACGGGCCCTACGAGGTGGAAGTGGACGCGATCGACGGCGAGCGTGTCCTGGTGTCTCCTCCTCTTCACATCCAGGCCGGAGTGCTCGACGAGGAGCTCCGCAGTGGAGCGATGAGAGGCAACCTGCTCCGAAGGATCGCTTCCGAGACCGGCGGTCAATTCTATACCATGGACGCGCTCGCGGGTCTCCCTGAGGCCATGCGATACACGGACCGCGGAACGGTCGTCCAGGAGGAGCGAGACCTCTGGGATCTCCCCCTCTTCTTCTTCCTGCTCATGGCTCTCCTCTTCACCGAGTGGGTGGCGCGTCGGCGACGGGGATTGGTATGAGGCTCCGTCGGCCACCGGCTCGAGCGGGCCTCCTGGCCGCCTTGCTCTGCCTGGGTCCGGGGCTCGAGGCCCAAGAGACGCATGTGCTGATCGTGTCGGGCCTCGGGGGAGACGCCGAGTATCGAGAGCGATTCGTCGAATGGGGCCTGCAGATGGTGGAGGCGGCAGAGGCGGCAGGCGTCCCGGGTGACCGCGTGCGCTTCCTGGCGGAGGACCCGGAGATTCGTCCAGGCAGGATCC
Source organism: Gammaproteobacteria bacterium (assembly GCA_024638345.1). Classification (GTDB taxonomy): domain Bacteria; phylum Gemmatimonadota; class Gemmatimonadetes; order Longimicrobiales; family Gaopeijiaceae; genus JAAXGI01. Next base: position 6,409 of record JAHEKL010000009.1, read on the forward strand.
ACGCGCGGTCGACGCGGGAGGAGATCGAGAGCTCGATCGGCGAGCTCGCACGCACCGCCGGGCCCGAGGACCGGGTCCTCATCATTCTGATCGGTCACGGAGGCGGAGCTGGCCCCGAATCGCGCGTCAGCATGCCGGGGCGAAGCCTGCGCGCTTCGGAGTATGCGCTCCTTCTCGAGCAGCTTGCACCGCGGACGGTCGCGTTCGTCAATCTCGCGAGCGGGAGCGGTGATTTCATCCCGATCATCTCTGGCGAGGGGCGAATCGTGGTCACTGCGACACGTAGCTCTCGCCAGCGAAACGCGGCCATCTTCGGGGGATACTTCGTCGAGGCGTTCGCCGGCGAGGGATCCGACGTGGACCGGGACGGCCGGATCTCGGTGCTCGAGGCCTTCGAGTATGCCCGTCAAGAAACCGAGAGGTTTTACAACGATCGTGGCCTGATCGCATCCGAGACGGCCTTGATCGAGGATCGGCTCGAGGGCACGGGCACGGACGCCCCTCTCGGCGAAACGGGCGTGGGGCAGCTCGCCTCGCGGTTCTTCCTGCAGAGCGCGATCCCGACGGAGATCGTGGGAGAGGGCGAGACGGCGGGGCGACTGAGGACGCTCTACTCAGAGCAGGCGAGGCTGGAGGACGAGGTCGCCCTTCTGAGGCAGCGAGAGGACTCGATGACGCCGGAGGCATACAGGTCCGCGCTCGAGACGCTCCTCGTGCGCCTCGCCGAGACGGGCAGCCAGATCCGGGAGTTGGAGGAAAACTGATGAGGCTCTCGAGCGGATGCCGGCTTCCGATCCTCATCTCCGCGCTCTTTCTCGCGGGATGTATGGGAAGCGATGGAGCCCGGGCTCAAGGACCTGCTGCCGTCGAAGGGTTCCTTCAGCAGGGAGAGTACGACCAGGCGATCGAAGCGCTCGAGGACCAGATCGGCAGCCCGCGCTCTCCGCAGATCGCTTCGCAGTTGGCGGAGCTGTTGATGGTCGTCGGGCGGTTCGACGACGCGGAAACCCTGCTCGAGGGCGCCCTGGCAGACAATCCGCGCCATACGCGACTGCTCCTCCTGACCGGTCGGCTACTTGGCGAGCGCGGGCGGTTGGACGAGGCCATGTCCGCCTTCGCCGAGGCCGAGCAGGCGGGTACGGACGGGAACACGCTCCTCGCCCGCATGCACAGGGGTGAGATCCTGCTGCGAACGGGCGAACAGCAAGCCGCGTTCGCGCTCTTCGACGAGTTCATCGATGTCTACAACCGCTCTTCCTCGCTGGGCGTAGGCGAGTTGCTCGCGGTCGCGGGGGCGGTTCGGCAGCTGGAGGTCACCGACTCCGCGCTCCTTCAGGACGCATTGCGGGCCTACGACGAGGCCCTCGCGCTCGACCCCGACAACCTCGAGGCCCATCTGGGGATCGGAACGCTGTTCGTTCGCACGTACCAGACCGCAGACGCGCGAGACGCCTTCCGCGAGGTTCTCCGCCGGCGTGCGCGCGATCCTCGCGCCTTGGTCGGGATGGCGACGGCCTCTCAGGTGGAAGGATCCTCGCAGGCCGGCGACCTCGTGGACCAGGCGCTGGAGGTCAACCCGGCGCTCGTGCCCGCGCTCACGCTTCGAGCCCGGATCCGACTGGCAGGCGAGGATCTAGAGGGAGCGGAGGACGATCTTTCGACTGCCTTGGAAGTCGATCCCACCTCGAGTGACGCACTCGCGATATCGGCGGCTGCTCGGTATCTCCAGGATCAGACGGACGAGTTCGAGAGCCTCACCGCGCGGGCCCTCGAGATCAATCCGAGGGATGCCGCGTTCTTCGTAACGCTCTCCGATCTGGTTTCCACACGGCGCTACTACGCGCAGGCCGTCGAGTTCGCCGACCGCGGGGTCCGGCTCGATTCCCTCTCCTGGGCTGCATACGGCGCCAAGGGCTTGAATCAGCTCCGCACCGGAGAGATGGCGCAGGGGCGGATGAACCTCGAAGTCGCGTTCGAGGGAGATCCTTACAATCTCTGGTTCAAGAACACGCTGGATCTGCTCGACACGATGGACTCCTTCGAGCGCACCGACTCCGACCGGATCTCGGTCTTCGTCGATCCCGAGGATGGAGAGGCCCTCTCCATCTACCTGCTCGAAATCGGCGATCGCGCTTATCAATCCCTCGCGGCCCGATACGGATATCGACCCGAGACTCCCATCCGGGTCGAAGCCTTCCGACGCAGCGCAGACTTCTCTGTCCGCACCGTGGGTCTCGCCGGCCTGGGCGCTCTCGGAGTGGCCTTCGGCACGGTCGTGGCGATGGACTCGCCCGCCGCGAGGGGGGCTGGGGGCTACCACTGGGCGTCCACCCTGTGGCACGAGATGGCACACGTGGTCCACTTGGGCATGACCGGGCATCGGGTTCCCCGTTGGCTGAGCGAGGGGCTCGCGGTGCATGAGGAAAGGTTGGCGGGGCCCGGCTGGGGATCCCGGCCGAGCCTGCCGTTCTTGGCTGCCTACACGGAGGAGCGGCTGCGTCCTCCGAGTGAGCTCAGTCAGAGCTTCGTGCGACCGCGGTTCCCCGAAGAGGTGGGGTTCGCCTATGTCCTCGGATCGCTGGTCTCCGAGTGGATCGAGTCGGAGTGGGGCTTCGAGGGTCTGAGAGGGATGTTGCAGGGGTATGGCGAGGGCCTTTCGCACGAACGAGTGCTCCAGCGGGAGCTGGGGGTCGACAGCGAGGCCTTCGACGAACGCTTCGACGAGTGGCTGAGAGGTCGCTATCCGAGCGGGTTCGCGGCCGCGGAGGCGGCACTCGAGCTCCGAGATACGGAGGAGGAAGACCGGAGGGACCCCGAGTGGCTGAGAGACCGAGTCGAGCGATCTCCGCGGGATCTCGAGAGCCGGCTGGCTCTTGCGCGACTCCTGCTGGAGGAGGAGCGTGGCGCCGAGGCAGAAGCGCTCTTGATCCAGGCGCGAGACATCTTCCCCGAGAATCCCGACCCGAGGGGACCTAATCGGCTTCTCGCGGGCATACGCTTGGAGCGAGGAGACACCTTGGCCGCGATCGAGGCGCTGGAATCGCACGTGGCGATCGTGGCGGAGGACTATGAAGCGCTGCTGCAACTCGCCCAGTATCAGGAGGATCGCGGGAACGCCGTCGCGGCGGCTGAGGCTCTGGAACGAGCGATCCAGGTCTATCCCTTCGAGATTCCGGTGCACGGAAGATTGGCCGGTCTTCATCGCGAAAACGGTCAGTTCGCCGCCGAGATCCGAGAGCGCAGGGTCGTCCTCGCTCTCGGACCGGTCGATCGCACGGGAGCGCTCTATGAGTTGGCCCAGGCCCTTTACGCGGCCGGCGACCTCGAAGAGGCCCGACGCGTGGTGCTGGATGCGCTGGCCCTCGCGCCCCGGTTTCCGGAAGCACAGGAGCTGTTGTTGAGAATCATGTCCGACGGAGGAGGGGGCAGGTGACCGAAACGAGCGAACAGGCGGGGTTCGGAGCGGCCGAAGGTCCTCTACCCACTGGCTTTGAGACTGACCCAGGAGGAGTCGTGGAATCGGTGACAACGGAAGAGGTCGGCGTACAGAGTAGAAACGACGTCGACCTGGCGGAGCGAATGAGGGCGAGCCGAGAGGCGATCCTGGAGGAGGTCGGGAAGCAGATCGTGGGGCAGAGGGACGTGCTGGAACAGGTGTTACTCTCGCTGTACGTGGGCGGGAACAGCCTGATCCTCGGTGTCCCCGGTCTCGCCAAGACCATGATCATCCACATCATGGCTCAGGTCTTGGACCTCAACTTCTCGCGCATCCAGTTTACCCCCGACCTGATGCCGTCGGACATCACGGGAACGGAGATCCTCCAGGAGGAAGAGGGCTCGAGGCTGAGACAGATGGTCTTCCGGCCCGGTCCCATCTTCGCGAACATCGTGCTCGCCGACGAGATCAATCGAACCCCCCCGAAGACTCAGGCCGCCCTTCTCGAGGCGATGCAGGAGCATCGAGTCACGGTACAGGGGGTCACGTACGAGCTCGAGGAGCCGTTCTACGTCTTCGCGACCCAGAACCCAATCGAGCTCGAGGGTACCTATCCCCTCCCCGAAGCCCAGCTCGACCGCTTCATGTTCGAGATCATCATCGACCACCTCCCGGAGGACGACGAGCTGAGCGTGGTGACCGAAACGACGGGCGTGGCCAAGTCCACGCCCAACAGCGTCGTCTCGCGTGAGGAGCTACTTCAGTTCCAACAACTGGTGCGGCGCGTCCCCGTTTCGGATGCGGTGGCACGCTACGCGTTGAGCATCGTGCGTGCGACCCGACCCGAGTCGAATGGCTCGCGTGACTTCATCCGGAACTGGGTCGCCTACGGGGCGAGCGTCCGGGCCGCCCAGTATCTGGTGTTGGGAGGGAAGGCTCGCGCGCTCACCAGAGGCCGTTTCGCAGTGGACTTCGAGGACGTTCGGGCGCTGGCTCATCCAGTCCTGCGTCACCGGATTCTGGCCAACTTCCAGGCGCAGTCGGAAGGAATCACGACGGACAAGGTGATCGATCAGCTGCTCGAGGCCGTCCCCGTCCCCAAGTCCGGGATGTAGAGGCGACAGATGCCCGCGGAGAACGCTTGGAGCAAGGGTCGAGTCGGCCCCGGCGCACAGTTCCTGGATCCCGTCGCCCTGCAGCGAATCGGAAGCCTGGAGTTGGTCGCGAGGGGGGTCGTGGAGGGTTTCCTCCAAGGCCTCCACCGGTCCCCATTCCTAGGGCAATCCATGGACTTCGCCGAGCACCGGCCCTACTCGCCCGGGGACGATCCCAGGCGTGTCGATTGGAAAGCCTATGCCCGGACCGAGCGCTACTTCGTGAAAGAGTTCGAGGCGGAGACGAACACCAATTTCACGGTGCTGCTCGACTGCTCCCACTCGATGGACTTCGGGGAACAGATCTCGAAGTCCGACTACTCGCGCTATCTCGCCGCATGTCTGTCGTTTCTCGCAAGGAAGCAGGGCGATCGAGTCGGCATTCTCACGTTCGACTCAGAGGTTCGGGACGTCGTGCCCTGCTCCGCCCGCCACCTCGAGCTCGTGCTTCTGACGATCGACCGCGCCCGGCCCGAGCGGAAAGGCGACTTCGCGCTCGCACTCAAGGACCTGGCCAGTCGGCGGACTCGGAAGGGTTTGGTGGCGCTGATCAGCGACCTCTACATTGAGCCTGAAGACCTCCGGCGGCCTCTCAACCAGCTCCGTGAGATCGGAAACGACGTGATGGTATTCCACGTGCTCGACCCGGCCGAGCTCGACCTACCCTTCACGGGCAAGTTCACGCTCGAGGACATGGAAACGGACGAGATCCTGCCGCTGGCACCCGAACAGCTTCGGGAGGAGTACAAGAAGTTGATCGACGAGCACGTCGCACAGGTCGCCCGGGTGCTGACGAGCGCAGGTGCCGACCATGTGCTGGTGGACACCTCGCGCCCCTTGGACCAGACGCTGTTCCACTATCTCCTGGCTCGCCAGGAGCGTAAACGGAGGGGTAGATGGGCGTCTCTTTCCTGACGCCGCTGTTCTTGGCGGGCCTTCTCGCGGTCACCGTCCCGATCATCATTCACCTGATCCGGCGGCACCGTGGAAAGATCATTCAGTTCCCCTCGTTGATGTTCCTTCGTCAGCTCCCCATCCAATCCGTCCGGCGGCGCTCCATCCGGGATTGGCCACTTCTGCTCATGCGCGTGGGCGCCCTGATGCTGATCGCCGCCGCGTTCGCTCGACCCGTGCTGCAGCTGGGAGCCGAGGAGGACGGGCTGGTCCAGGACGCGCTGCGTGAGGTCGTGTTGGTTCTGGATCGCTCGTGGAGCATGGAGGTGGGAGACCGATGGGAGCGAGCGGTCGATGAAGCCCGACAAACGCTGAACGGCCTGGTGAGCCCGGACCGGGCCTCGCTGGTCGTGTTCGACGGCGTGGGAAGCGTCGTCGTGGAGCCGACGCTGGATCCGGGGCGTGTCAGCGCGGCCCTGGACACGATCCGTCCCGGTTGGGGTGGCACCCAGATCGGGGCCGGGCTTCAGGCTGCCAGTGGCATTCTCCAGGCCTCGGATCGATCGCGACGCGAGCTGGTCCTGATCTCGGATTTCCAGAGACGTGGCTGGGAGGACGGGCCTCGCGACCCGCTCGCCGAAGGAACGGTCTTCATAACGCGAGACGTGGGGGACGACGGACTGGGCTCGATGATCGTGTCGGACGTCACGCTCGAGCACAGCTTCACCGAAGGTCGCCAGCGCGTACGGCCGGTCGCGCGTGTCATTCGCCAGGGGGAGGAGGCTGCGACCCGCGCGGAGGTCATCCTGCAGCTCGACGGTCAGGAGGCGGAGCGCGAGGCGGTCGAGCTGGAATCCGAGGGCGCGGCGTCGATCGGATTCAATCCCATCACGCTGCCCGCCGAGGGAGTTCGGGGCTCCGTCCGTCTGGAGCTCGAGTCAGGCGAGGCCTCCGGCGAACCATTTCGATTCGTCGTGTCCCCCAGCGAGATCCTCTCGATACTCCTTGTCGAGGGCGCGCCCGGCCAGAACGCGGCCCCCTATCTCCGCAGCGCGCTCGGCATCCAGGGAGGAACCCCAGTTCAGATCGAGACGCGCCGAACTGCCGCGCTGTCCGCAGCCGAGCTGTCCGGGTTCGATCTCGTGATCCTCAACGACGTCCCGCTCCCCGGAGGAGCCTCGGCCGGGGCCCTGCAGGACCACGTGCGCTCCGGTGGCGGACTCCTCGTGGTAGCGGGGCCCGCGAGTGACCCGCAGACGTGGAGCGGTGCTTGGGGCCCGTTCCTGCCCGGCCGTCTGGGTGAGGTGATCGAAAGGGACCCTTCGCGCGGGGCGAGTCTGGCCCAGGTCGACCGTGATCATCCGATCTTCACGGTCTTCCGAGGCGCTGGTGGAAGCGGTCTGGGCACCCCTCGGTTCTTCCGGTATCACCGCCTCCAAGTGCCTGAGCCGGCACGGCCGGCCGATCCGAACGAGGCCAGCGCTTCCGACGACGATGGTCCCCGAGTGCTCGCGAGATTCGACGACGGAGCGCCTGCCCTCGCACAGCAGACCGTCGGCGCCGGTCGCGTCCTGCTGTGGACTTCCACGCTGGACAATGAGTGGAGCGATTTCCCGCTGCACCCGGTATTCCTACCCGTGGTGAGAGAAGTCGTGCAGTTCGCCGCCGCCAGTGCCGAGAGCGTCCCCTACTTCACTGTGGCCCAACCGCTGGATCCGCGCTTCCTGCTTATCGAGGCCGGAATCATTCCCAGGGGCGAGGCGCCTCCCGAGCCGGAGGACACTGCAGACTTGCCGGTGCTCGGTCTGCTGGTGGGGCCGGACGGTGGCGGCGTGGACCTGACGGCTGCCGATGGGAATCTGCTCCAACTCTCGTCCCCGGGATTCTACGAGGTACGGCCGCCTGGAGACGGCGGGGCGGCCCGATGGGTCGTCGCCGTGAACCCGGACGTCCGCGAGGCAGACCCGGCTCGATTGGATCCCGAGGAGCTCGCCCTCGCCGTCGCGCCGGGCGGAGCCGAGGAGTCGGGCGAGATGGCACAGAACGGGCTCACGGGTGATCTTACAGAAGGCGCCGATGCGAGGGCCCTGCTCGAGGACGGTGAGCGGAGACAGGGTGCGTGGAGGTTCCTGTTACTGGGTGCGCTCGTCTTGCTGCTGGGGGAGACGCTGCTCTCAGGTCGGAAAAGGCCGCTGGCGAAGCAGGTCGCATAGAGGTACCGTTGGTGGAGTGATCCGCAGGGTCCAATTCTGGAGTTCGGTGAATGGCGAAACGATTCGAGTCGAGCGAACGGCGAGAACTCCAGAAGGTCGTCCAGACCGTCCGTCGTCGCTGGAAGACTCGGAGCCTGCTGCGCGGGATCCTGTTTTCGACCGTCTCGCTGGTCGCTGCGCTTCTGATCGTACGTGTGCTCGTGGATCGCTGGAGTTGGGGACCGACCAGCGTCACGATCATCGCCCTGCTCGCCTACTCGGGCGTCGTGATCGTCGCCTTCCGCACGCTCTTCCGTCCGATGTTCCGCCGCCTGAGCGACGAGCGCGTGCTTCTCTACCTGAGGGAGCACGAGCCCAGCCTCCGGTCGGAGATCCTCACCGCGGTCGCGGCGATCAACCGCGAGCCGGACCCCCAGAGCGCCGAGCTCCTGGATGGGTTGATCCGCTCGGCCGTTCTCAAGGCCCGCGCGGTCCAGGGCGGCCGGCGCGTGGATCGAGATCCCTTGAAGCGGCTCTCTTGGTCGAACGGTGCGTTGGCAGTGCTCCTCGCGCTGCTGATCCTCGCGGATCCGCTCGGACTTCGGCAGTCGGCGCCTGCACTGGTTCGCCCCTGGACGGCCGTGCAGCTTCCCAGCCCACTCGCCGTCCAGATCTTCCCCGGGGACACCGTGCTTCCGCGAGGGGCCGAGCTCCGGATCTCCGCCCGGCTGGAAGGCTTCGCTTCGGATGAAGTCGAGGTCGCGTTCCGCTCGGAGGAGGGAACGGAGTGGGATCGTTGGCCGATGATCGTTCAGGACGAGGAGGCCGGAGAGCACGAGTTCGTTCTCTTCCGGGTGGAGGAGCCGATGGACTACTTCGTCGAATCGGAAGGTGTCCAGTCGGGCACCCACCGCATCGACGTCGTCGATCTTCCGTACGTGTCCCGTCTGCAACTCGAGCTCCACCACCCCGAGTACACGGGTCTCGCTCCGGAGCTGATCGAGTCCGGCGGCGACATCTTCGTCCTCCCGGAGACCAGAGTCGTGGTGCGGGCCGAGCCCACGATACCGATTCCCGCGGGACGGATCGTTCTCGAAGACGTGGGCGACGTCGAGATGAGCGTGACGGACGAGGGGGTGCTGACCGGGCAATTCACGACGCGTGAGCCCGGCTTCTATCGGGTCGATCTCGAGGACCTTGAAGGTGCGACGTACCGGGGAACCCCGGACCACCTGATCGACATCGTGGAGGACCTCGCCCCGATCGTCGCGATAGAGAGACCGGCTCGGGACGTGAGGGTCACGGCCGTCGAAGAGGTCTACATCGAGGCGCAGGCGAGTGACGACTTCGCGATCGGCGAACTGGAGCTGATCTTTTCCGTGAACGGAGGGAGCGAGCGTACGATCTCGCTTCTGTCCGGATCCGACTCCCGTCTCAGGGAGATTTCGGCGGGTCACACCTTCTTTCTGGAGGAATACGACCTCGAGCCCGGGGACCTGATCGCATACCACGTACGCGCGGTGGACAATGGGCCCCTGGCCGAGGAGCGTGAGGCCCGCACGGACCTGTTCTTCATCCAGGTGCGGCCGTTCTCGCAAGACTTCCGCCAAGCCGAGCAGGGTGGCGGTGGTGGAGGCGGAGGTGGCGGAGGGGGCGGCGGTGACCCGATGGCTGGCCAGTTCAGCGAGCAGCAGCGACAGATCGTGACCGCGACCTTCAACGTGGGTCGCGACTGGCGGCAGATCTCCCCGGATCTCGTGGAGGAGGACATCGCGACGATCGCTCTCTCCCAGGCGAGCCTCCGAGACGAGGTGAACGCCTTCATGGGTGAGTTGCAGCGCCGGCTCGCTCGGGCGCCGGAAGAGATGCGTCAGGTCGCGGCGGAGCTCCCCCTGGCGACCGCGGAGATGGAGGCGGCTCTCTCCGAGCTGGAGGATTCGGATACGTCCGAAGCGCTCCCCCCGGAGCAGCGTGCACTTCAGCACCTCTTGCGGGCTGAAGCCGTCTTCCGAGAGATCCAGTTGCAGCAGCAGCAAAACCAAGGTGGCGGCGGCGGTGGCGCCAGCGGGGCGGAGATCCGTGAGGATCTCGCGGACTTCTTCGACCTCGAGATGGATCGGCTCAGGAATCAGTACGAGCAGCTGCAACAGGGCGAGCGCCAACAGATGGATCAGCAGCTGAACCAGGCGATGGAACGTCTGAGAGAGCTGGCCCGACGGCAGGAGCAGGAACAGGAGCGGCTACAGCGTGTCGCGGAGCGGCTCCCGGCCGGTGCAGCCGGTGCGGGCGGCGAGAGCCAGAGACGGTTGGCCGAGGAGGCCGAGGAATTGGCCCGCGAGCTGGAGAGGCTCTCTCGAGAGCACTCCTCCCCCGAGCTGGCTGAGACCGCGCGGGAGCTGCAAGAAGCCGCGAACGCGATGCGTCGCTCCGCTACCTCCAGAAATCAGGAGGGGGTGGGTCAGGCCAACGCCGCGCAGGAGGCGCTCGAGGACGCTCGCAGGCTGCTCGAGAGAGATCAGGCCAATCGGCTGGGCCGAGACGCTCAGCGCGCGATGGATCAGGCCGAGCGGGCTTTGGAGCGGCAGAGGCAGATCGAGCAGGACGTCCGCGACATGCCCGAGGGGCTCCAGGGCCGAGGCGATGCGCTGCCGCCCATCTTGGACGAGAAGGAGCAGTTGATCGACGAACTCCAGAATCTGGAGTCGGAGTTGAACCGTCTCGCAGACGAAGCCGAAGACCCGCAAGCGGAGAGAGAGTTCAGACAGGCCGCCTCGGCGATTCGGGACGGGCAGCTTCCAGATCGCATCGACTTCTCTCGCAGTCTCGTGGCGTCGTCGCGCCCCGAGCAGGCCGAGGAGTTCGAGGCGCAGATCTCCGAGCTCATGGAGGAGCTGAACGACCAGGTGCAAGCCGCTGCCGGTGCTTTGGACTCGGAGAATCAGGGTCGGGGCTCGGAGTTGGCGGAAAGGACCCGAGAGCTCGTCAGAGCCGCCGAGTCCATGGAGGAGCGCGCACGCCAGGCGGCGCAGCAGGGTCAACAGCAAGGCGGCGAGCAGCAAGGCCAACAGCAAGGTGAGCAGCAGGGCCAACAGCAGGGTCAGCAACAAGGCGGCCAGCAACAAGGCGGCCAGCAACAAGGCCAGCAGCAAGGCGGTCAGCAGGCCGGAGGTCAGCAACAGGGTGGTCAACAGGCTGGCGGTCAGCAGGCTGGTGGCAGTCAATTCGGAGGCGGCGGCCCGGGGGGCAGGTTCGACGACGGGGTCGCGCGTCAGCTGAGCCGAGAGGCAGCCGAGAGACGAGCCCAGGCCCAGGAGCTGCAAGATCGCCTCGCCGAGGCTGGGGTTCCGCCCGAAAGCTTGCAGAGCCTCGACGGCGTGATCGATCGGTTCCGCGATCTGGAGGCCCTCGGGGTCTACGGCGATCCGCAGCGACTGTCGGAGCTGCAGCGTGAGTTGGTCGAGAGCCTACGAGAGCTCGATTTCGACATCCGGCGGCACTTCGCGAGCACGAACCGCGAAGGCCCCACCGTGGCGGGTTCGGGCAACGTTCCGGAGGGCTACCAAGATCTGGTCAGGGAGTACTTCCGCAGCCTGGCCAGATAGCGGCGACCAGTCCCGTCGCCGATCCGACGGGTTCTTCCCGTCGACGAGCCGTGATCTCATGATTCCCATGATCCAGAGAATCTTCCGGCTGAGAATGGCGATCGCGCTCGGCGCCTTGGCTGTGGTCATGGCGCCGAACACCTCCACCGCCCATGAGATTCCGTCCACGGTCACGGTTCAGGTCTACGTCCGTGCCGAGGGCGACGTCCTGAGGATGCTGATCAGGGCGCCCCTCGGTTCCATGCGCGACATCCAGTTTCCTCTGAGAGGACCCGGCTATCTCGTGATCGACGAGGCCGAGCCTTTCCTTCGCGACGCCGCGACGCTCTGGCTGGTAGACTACCTGCAGCTCTTCGAGAACGACCAGCCGTTGAGGGACGTCGACGTCGTCGCGACACGCGTTTCGCTTCCCTCCGACCGATCTTTCGTGACGTTCGACGACGCCGTCACCCACATTCTGGGGCCGCCCCTTCCGTCCACGACGGATATCGTATGGCAGCAGGCGATGATGGACGTCGTGCTCGACTATCAGATCCAGTCGGCAGATTCACGTTTCTCCATTCTGTCCGAGCTCGCCCACCTCGGTCTCACCACCACGACGGTCCTCCGCTTCGATCTTCCAGGGAGCGAAGAACGGTTGTACCAGTTCACCGGGAACCCGGGTCTCGTGGAGCTCGACCCGCGCTGGTGGCAGGCGGCCATCCAGTTCGTGGAGCTCGGGTTCTTCCACATCCTCGATGGGATCGACCACCTCCTGTTCCTACTCTGCCTGGTGATCCCGTTCCGACGCATCGTTCCGTTGATCACCCTGGTGACCTCGTTCACGATCGCGCACTCGATCACTCTGGGAGCGTCCGCCTTCGGATATGCGCCGTCTGCGCTGTGGTTTCCGCCCCTGGTCGAGGCTTTGATCGCCTTGTCGATCGTCTTCATGGCCCTGGAGAATATCGTCGGGGCGAATCTTCAGCGCCGATGGATGGTGGCGTTCGGGTTCGGTCTCGTTCACGGATTCGGCTTCTCGTTCGCGCTGCGCGAGTCACTGCAGTTCGCCGGCGCTCACTTGGTCTGGTCCCTGCTCTCCTTCAACGTAGGCGTGGAGATCGGTCAGATCGCCGTGCTGCTCGTGAGCGTACCCCTGTTGGCACTGCTGTTCAAGCACGTCCTGGCGGAGCGACTGGGTATCATCCTGCTGTCCGCCCTGATCGCGCACACCTCGTGGCATTGGATGACCGAGCGATGGGAGACACTCCGAGCTTTCGCCATCCAGCTACCCCCTATCGACGTCATCTTCCTCCTCACGCTGACCCGTTGGGCAATGGCGATTCTCATCTTGCTCGGAATCGCTTGGATACTGCGCGGTTTGTTCGGAAAGCTCGAGGACGTGACCGGTCGGCGTGCGTCCGAGGCCCAGCCCGAGCTCTGAGGACTCCACGCATCGCAGCGAGCGAACCTCCACCGCTGCCGCGTCGCGATCCGGGGAGTCTAGGCCGCCAGAGAGGCCCCCTTCCGTGTTGCTGGAACCCGCAACGGCCCCTAGACTACAACTCTATGCGGCCTTTGGACCCTGAGGAGCGCCCCGGGGTCCGGTCGAGTTGGCTGATTCAACTCACTCTTCCCCTGGAATTCACCATGTTCGAGTCCAAGATCCGCGTCGCTCTCGGAACCTCGTTACTCGTTGTCACGATGGGTGCTACGGGGGTGGCGGCTCAGATGGCAGGCGACGAGCTGAGGAGCGAGTTCCCGCAGCTCGGGACGCTGTTCAGCGCCTTCGATGTCACCCAAGCGGCCCTGTTCGAGCGTGTGGTCGAGATCGGAATGTCCAGCGATGCGGACGCGGGGGAGGAGCAGCTGCGCTCGACGCTGAACATGATGAACAACATGACCATGGATGACATGATGCACATGGGTGGCATGGCCGACATGCACGCCACCATGGCCATGGCAGGTCCCTTCGGTGAGCTGGAGACCCGTGCCAAGGCCGATCTGACACAGATGATCCGGGGCACGCATTCCGCTTCGGACGCCGTCCGCGCGCTCTCGGAAACCGAGTCCCTCACGCCCAGGGCCATCGCCGTCCTGGAGCGGGGTCGGGAGTTCGAGGTCCGCCTGTTCGACATCTACGCCGACGCGGGGATTTCCGACAAGTCCCGAGCCGTGAACGAAGCGATCGACGAGTATCTAAGCGATCAGCAGAACGCGGTTCCGTCCGCCGCGAAGACCCCGAGCCTCATGCTCGGACATCCTTACGCGGGGGCCTTCGCGACCGGTTATCCCGAGCTCAGCGGGCTACACTGGGCGGGACAGTGGCTCCGGCTCGCGTCGCTCGAGCCCCTCATGCTGGGCGGAGACAACGTGGAAAGCGGGGTCGGCACGACCATCGAGCGGTTCAACGGCAAGGTGACGGGCATGCAGGGGATGTCCATGCTGCCCACGGAGATGCCCATGGTTCCGGCCATTTCCCCGCTTCTCTATAGCCGCCATCCCGAGGCATCGGCGATCATCGACAACCTGAACATGCTCGAGACGGTGATTGCCGACGTCCTGG
>JAHEKL010000009.1:20241-25415 GCA_024638345.1 Gammaproteobacteria bacterium
CGGCAGGGCTCGATCGACGCGGCCGTTACGGAGTTCACCAACGCGACCACCAACTTGGCGAGCGACAGGGACTACCTACTGTCCGCTCTTCGCGGTGGAATCTTCAATCAAGGCGGCCCCGCGCTTGGCGAGCTGGCCCGATCGGAAAGGAATCGTTCCCGGATGGAGATGGAGATGGGACCGCATCTCATGATGCCCGGCATGAACTGATCCGAAGGACGAGCTGAACGCGCGAAAGCCCCCGGTCCGTGGTCCGACCGGGGGCTTTCGTCAATTGCTACGAGGCGTCGGCGCCCGAGCGGCTCCGAGCGGCGCGCTCGGCAAGTCGCTCTCCGCCACGTCTCCTCAGCCCGCGATCTCCCCCCAGGCGTCCACCAAGTGCTGAGCGGTGCGCCATGACAGAGCCTGTGCGGTCAACGTCGGATTACGCGCACCGCTGGTTCCCATCACCGAAGCACCCAGGACCCCGAGGTTGCCGGCCTCGTGGGAGAAGCCCCAACGGTCCACTACGTTGGTCTCCATGTCGTCGCCCATACGGGTCCCGCCGTACGCGTGGGTCGTAACTCCCATCGTGTTGCCTAGCCCTCCTCGACTCACTTCCACCGCCCCGGCCTCCCGGTACCACTGCTCCATCTTGTCCTGTAGGTAGGCCGCGATTCGGAGCTCGTTCTCCCGATAGGAAGCGGTGATCCGGATGACGGGGAGCCCGAGCGAGTCCTTCGCGGTCGGATCCAGGTCCAGCACGTTCGTCTCGTACGGAAGTGTGGTCTTCTGGATGTACGAGCTCACGGAGCGATCGGCGTTCTCACGAATGAAGCTCTTCCAGGCGGAGCCCCAGTTGGGTCCGCGACCGTAGGTACTCATGTTCGCGGCGCCGATCGGTCGTCGATCGGAGTACACCCAGAGGTTTCCTCCGCCGATGAACGGCAGATTCGAGTGGTCGAAGTTGTCGTCGGCCCACTCGTCGACCGCCACTCCCTGCGCCGGGAGCCCGTACCAGGAGCTAAGGTCGAACGGGAAGAGCGCGGAAACCCCGGCCCCCTGGTGATGACTCATGTAGTGACGCCCCACCTGGCCATGATTGTTCGAGAGGCCGTCCGGATAGGCTCGCGAGCTAGAGAGCAGGAGCATCCGCACGTTCTCGTACGTATACCCCGCCAGGAGCACGACCTTCGCGGGCTGGAAGTACTCGTCGTTGCCGATCACGTAGTTCGCGCCGGTGACGCGTCCATCGCCGTCCACCTCGATCGTCGTCACGTGGGCCCTAGGGATCACGGTGAGGTTCCCCGTCTCGAGCGCCTTCGGGATCGTGGTCACGTAGGTCGCGCTCTTGGCGTCCACGTGGCAGCCACCCTTATTGCAGTGGCCGTGGTACACGCACCCAGGACGTCCCTCGTAGATCTCCGTGTTGATCGCAGCCGGACCGGGGAAGGGGTTCCACCCGAGCGAGCGGGCCGAGTCCGCCATCCCTTCCAGAAACGCGGTCCATCGGAGCGGAGGCATCGGGTACTCTCTCGCCCTGGGCCCCTCGAACGGGTTCCCTCGCCGATCGAGTTCCCCCCGGATGTTGCCGGCCTTGCCGGAGATCCCCACCTCCCTCTCCACGAGGTCGTAGAAGGGCTCTAGCTCGTCGTAGTCCAAGGGCCAGTCCTCAACCGTCGATCCTGCCGGAATACGCGACCCTCCGTAGCGGCGCACAGTCTCGCTCACCACCCGGAAATCCCAGGGGTTCAGTCGCCAACTCTGGGCCCAATAGTGGATCGACGTCCCGCCCACCGCGTTCATCATTGGATGACCGCCCACCTGGCTCGCGGTCTGCGAGGCATTGTTGCGGACCGTCGGTCGCTCCTGCTGGGTCTTCTTCACGATGAAGGGCCAGTCACGCACGTTGTTTCGAATCTCGTCGGGGACGAAATCCCTGCGATCCAGCCACGTACCCGCTTCCAGACCGACGACCCGGAGCCCGGCGCGAGCCAATGGCAGAGCGGCCACACCTCCGGCGGCTCCCATCCCGACGATGACGACGTCCGCTTCGCTGTTTCTCCTGGGCATGGCCTCGGTCTCTCCAGATCAGTCGTAAGCGGAGCGTCGTAGTGGCTCCAATTCGCCCTGCTCCAGTCTCCTCTGATCGTCCGGGCTGACTGCGCTCCTCGGACCCGGATAGCGGATCAGATCCCAGCCGACGAAGTCCTTGTTACCGCCATAGATCGGATCGCCGAACGTCGCTTCCCACGTATGTCCCCGGACCATGTTGAAGAAGGCCGCCGAGCTTCCGAGAAAGCCGGCTCCAGCCCCAGTGGCTCCTCCCGTCTGAAGATCGAAGAGAACCGAATCCTGGTCCTTCTCGGTCAACGCGACGAAACGCGCTTCTCTCGAGTACTCCGAGTACCGGTCGAGCGCGAGAAGACCAGCGCGGTACGCCTCCCGGGAGCTCGAGAGTGCACCACCCAGCTCCCGATCGATGTAACCTACGGCTCCTGCCTCGCGTGCACCCGGTCCGTGCTCGTCATCGGGAATCAGGCGAGCCACCATGGCATCGAGGATCTCGGTCTCCTCCGCGGTCAGATTCTGCGGAAGCGCGCTCCGTGAAGCTTGCTTGGCCGTAGCGGTCGAGATCTCATCCGGCAGGATTTCGCCTTCCCCCTCCGCAAGCCCATGGACGCCAGCGGGAAGGAACGCGGCGGCACCGGCCAGACCGGCGCTCCGAAGCAGCTCCCTCCGTGAGATCTTCGAGATCTTCTTCTCGGACTTGTCGTCGGCCATCCCTCAGCTCCTCAAAGATCGAAGGGGTCGAACTCGGGCTCGGGCCAAACCTCAGGAAGCGGTCCGCCCTGCCACTCGCGGGGCTCCGGCATCGGAATTCGCTCGTAGATGGGCATGAGATCGCCCTGTCCGATCACGTGGCCGTCGATGGCCTCCAGAAGCTGGGCGCGGTCGAGCCCGGGCGGCAGATTCAATTCCGTGTCCAACGCGTACACCACGAAGTGGTAGTGGTGGAGACTGCCGCCGGGAGGTGCGGGCCCGCGGTACATAGGCAGGCCCCAGCTGTTGTTGCCCTGCACCGCTCCGGCGATTCCGGGTGGCATGGGTTCGGTGGGATCGAAGGGAACCCCCTCGGGCAAGCCGGTCGCGGACCCTGGAATATTGTAGATGATCCAATGCACCCACGGTGGCGGGTTTCCGGCCCCGTGATCCTGGCAGATCACGGCGATCTGTCGGGTGCCCGCGGGAAGGCTCTCCCATGTGATCGGAGGCGACAGATTCCTTCCATCGGGTGCGTAATCGCGGGGTATCATCTCGCCCGTGCGCATGGTCGGGCTGCGTACGATGAAGCCCTGCGGCGCCTGCCCGAGGGCGTCGCTCGAAGGCGCCACGAGCGCGATCGAGGCCCCAATCAAACCCGCCAGAGATGAGATCCTCATCGCCGCTTATCCTGCAGTCGTGGAGATCGCCGAACGACACACGGGCGAACATATCGGGCCGACTTTCGCGGGGTCAAGCGATCGCCTGGCCTTTCGCCATTCCGAACTGACGGCCGAGCGACTACCATGAGGAGACCCGCCCGCAGGGCGATCGAAGCCCGACGGACAACGTTCACCCCCAAACACCCCGACTCCCCCATGGCAACCATCGTCCGTCATTCCCGAGACATTCCCATCGAGCCTGTCCGAGCCGCCGAGGCGACCTCCCGTCAGGTCCTCACGGGGCCCGGAGAGGGGTCCGGCTTCCACATGCGCAGGTTCAAGATCGCGCCCGGGGGTGGGATGCCCAGACACCGGAACATCGTGGAGCACCAGCAGTTCGTGATAGGGGGTGGAGCCACCGTGGGAATCGGCGATCAGGTCTATCACGTCCGGACCGGAGACGTGGTGCACATCCCCGGGGGCACACCGCACTGGTATCGGACCGAAGGGGACGAGGCGTTCGAGTTCCTCTGCGTGGTGCCGGACGGCGAGGACCGCATCGAGATGCTTTCTGAAGAGGAATCGTCCGAATGAGCCCGGAAGCCGCCGAATCCGGGATCGAGCCCCAGGGTCTGGTCGTCGAGACGGCGAGCGGTCCGGGTGTCCTCCATCAGCTGAGCGGCGTGATCGCTCGGATGGGAGGAGACATCACCTGGGTCGTGATCATGGGACGAGAGCAGCCGGTTGAGAGCGTCTTCTTCGAGATCCAGGGTCTCGAGACGCTGGCTCCGCTCATCGAGGAGCTGAGATCCCTTCCGATCGTGCACACCGTGACGCAGGAGAAGACGCTGCGGAGGGTCTTCGGCAAGCGGGTCATCATCATGGGCGGTGGGGCACAGGTCGGGCAGGTGGCGGTCGGGGCCGTGGCCGAGGCGGACCGGCACAACCTGAGGGGGGAACGTATCTCGGTGGACACGATCCCGCTGATCGGCGAAGAGGCACTCGCTGAAGCAGTGCTCGCCGTATCTCGGCTTCCGCGCGCTCGGGCGCTGGTGCTGGCCGGCGCGCTGATGGGGGGCGAGATCGAGCGGGCGGTCCGGAGCGTGCGAGAGCGCGGCCTTCTGGTGGTTTCGCTCAACATGGCGGGATCTGTCCCCGAGGCCGCCGATCTGGTGGTGACCGATCCGATACAGGCCGGGGTCATGGCTGTAATGGCGATCGCCGATACCGCCCGGTTCCAGATCCACAAGCTCAAGAAGACGGTCTATTGATCGGGACCGCGGGGTTCGCGATCGGACTATCGCGACGGTGATTCGATGAACGTTTTCGTGCTGTGCACCGGTCGTAGCGGGTCGGTGACCTTTCACAGGGCCTGTCAGCACATCACGAACTACACCTCGGGGCACGAGCTCCATACGAGGGAGGTCGGACGACCCCGATTCGCGTATCCCGATCGGCACATCGAGGTGGACAACCGGCTGAGCTGGTTTCTCGGACGGCTCGACGAGGCGTTCGGCGACCGAGCGTTCTACGTGCATCTGATGCGGGACGAGCACGCCACAGCGGCGAGCTTCCAGAGGCGCTGGTCCGGACGCCGCTCGATCATACGGGCGTATGGGGAGGGCATCCTGGGACGGAAGGACCAAACCGAGGAGATCTGCCTCGACTACTGCCGGACGGTAAACTCGAACATCGCGCTGTTCCTCCGGGACAAGACCCGCAAGATGGCTTTCCGGCTCGAGGAAGCAGCGGAGCGCTTTCCTATCTTCT
>JAHEKL010000163.1 GCA_024638345.1 Gammaproteobacteria bacterium
AAAGCTCTTTGACCGGTGCCCTGCCGCGAATCTAGTTTGTTGGATCGCTTTCCCATGCGAACCTAGGACCCAGAGAAATGCGAATCTTCGCGGCCCTTCTCGTTCTGCTGGCCCTCCCGGCCTGTGGGGACTCGATTCTCGACTCGTACCCGTTCCCCGACGGTGACGTGTTGTTCATGTACCCGCCGGTTGACTTGGCAGGCGTGAGGTTCATGCTGCCCATGGGTGAAGCCAATGTCCTGCCGAGAGACCATGGCGGGTTCGATCTAACGGAACCCTACAACTTTCCGGCAAGCGTGCCGGTCTTGGCGGTGTCTGATGGGGTGATCACACATGCATCGCTCGGGACAAGATCGGTGCCGCCGATTCCCGATGCACCGGAGGCGTCGTGGGGCCGCACCTACGATGACCATCTCCTGGTTCTCAAGGTCCACGAGTCGATCCTGGTCAACTATGCCCACGTCACAGATTTCCATCCCAACCTGGCCTCCCGGCTCGGCAACCTCCCGCGCGACGAGAATGCTCATAGCGTAGCGGTCGAGGTGAGTGCCGGAGATACACTGGGCTTCGTCGGGCCCCACGGCGCCATGGACTTCTCGATTACGGACTTCCGCCTGCAACTCAACTTCTTGAACCCGTCCCGTTATCCCCGGAAACACACATTCGCCGCCCACGTTCCTGACTACTTCGAAGAACCGATCCGCACCCAGCTGAACAGCATGTCCCTTCGCGAGCTGCCCCCGAGGGGAGGCAAGGTGGACTACGATGTCCAGGGGACCATCGCCGGAAACTGGTTTCTCGAAGGAACCACCCGGTTCATACAGTGGAGCCGACAACTCGCCATTGTCTATGACCACATCTTTGGCGATCGGATCATCATTGCGGACGGCTCGCCCATGCGGGACGTGCCGGGAATCGAGGGCCCGGGGTACCCCGACACTTGGTGGGTGAAGGGCAACGCGCCCTTGCCTGAGACTGTCGGCGTCGCCGATGGGGTGGTCCGGTACGATCTGCTGATCCCGGATAAGCGCGACCTGGAAACCGTCCGCGGCACCTTGTTGGTGCAGGCCCTCGAAGGTGACAGAATTCGCGTCGAGTTTCGGGAAGAAGGTGCCCCGAGTGCCTTCACGTCCGCTGCGAGGACATACGTCAGATAGTGCAGTTTCGAATTGACCCGACTACCGCAGCCCCGCTCGGCGAGACGTTGGCTCGCAATGGAGGCCTGCGCGCGACGGTACTCAATGCCTGAGGTCGACCTCTACGACCCGATCAAGCGATTCCTGGAAGGTCAAGGCTACACCGTGAAAGGTGAGATCGGGCCATGCGACATCGTCGCTGTGCGAGGGGACGAGGGCCCGGTGGTAGTCGAGCTGAAAGAGCGGCTGACCCTCGCGCTCATCCTCCAAGCCGTCGATCGGCTCTCCGTCTCTGAGGCCGTCTACATCGCGTTCCGCATCGGAAGGGGCCACAGCGCGTCGTGGCGCTCACGGAGAAAGCAGGTGACGAACCTCCTTCGACGCCTCGGCCTAGGCCTTCTCACCGTCTCCGCCAGAGGCAATGTCGTGCCCGTGTTGGATCCTGGGCCATACCGACCCAATCCGGGCGCTGGGCGCCGCGAGCGGTTGCTGAGGGAGTTCGCCGAGCGAGTCGGGGATCCGGAAGCCGGGGGCTCGCCCTCCCGCCAACGGCTCACGGCGTATCGTCAGGACGCCCTGAGATGCGCACGCGAGCTGGCCGTACAGGGGGTCCTCAAGCTCAGCGTCATCCGAGAGCGAGCCGAAGTGTCGCGCGCCGGATCGATCCTGCGAGACAATCACTACGGCTGGTTCGATCGGGTTGAGATCGGCCACTACGATCTCTCACCCAAGGGTCGGCAAGAACTGGCCCAGTGGTCGGAGGCCCTCGAGAGTCTGGTGGCACGCGAAACTCGCACCTAGTCGAGCGCGGACGGCGGGAGCCGATGGCCCTTGGTTTTTGTGACGATTCAGTCCATCGGCCGCGCGTACTCGTCCGCGCCCATGAGGTGCAGGGATACGTAGGGGCGGTCTCCCACGACCCAGCTGTCGTGCGGAGTTGCAGGAATCCAGAAGAGCGAACCTTCGACGAGCTCGATCGTGGGGCCGTCGCGAAATGCGCATGTGGCGGTACCGGAAAGGACCATGCCCACGTGCTCCAGATCGCACCACTCGGAGCCGACGATCGGCCCGACGTGCTCGGACCATTTCCACCCGGGCTCGTACGATGCGCGAGCGACGACCCTGGACCCGATCCGTACGATCTCGAGTCGACCCTTTGGGAAGGTGCGTAGCTCGTCTGGTGACTCGAAACGTCTGAGGTCGACATCGAAATCGTGCTGCATCTGCGGGCTCTCCTGACGGTTGACGAGCGATCTGCCACTCACGGCCTCTGTGGGCGCCGATCTCATGGCTCGCCGACCGAGAGACGGGGCCCGTGCGCGAGCGCCGCGCTACGATCAGCCGAGTTGATTGGACCCGAAGGAGCCCGAGGACGGTATGGATCAGCTGATCCAGCCGCGATCGATCCCGTGGGGATTGACGCTCTCCAAGCTTAAACGGAAAGGCCTCTGAAGGTTCGGATCGGTGGCTCGTCGGCGAATGGATCGGATGATATGATCGGAAGCGGCCTTCGGAAGTACCGTGGTCGATCCGATCCAAGACGATTGGGAGGTGTCATGCGACTGGAACTAGGCGCCCTGCGCTATGCCGGCGTTTTGCTCCTCGTCCTTGCCGGCTCGGCGACGGCGCAGACCGATTGGCCGACTCCGCCGGACAATTGGTGGGTGGATCTCGATGATGGTGGATTTCCATCCGCGACCTTCGAGATCAACATGGGCATGCCCATGACGATCACGCAGTCGGTAGAGTCCATAGCCGGGACTCAGATCACTTTGTCCACGGCCGTATCGATGATGGGAAACGTCATGCCCGGCCAGAATCAGATCATCGATGCGACCACCCTGACGCCGGAAGGCAGCATCGCACTGATGCAGTCGCTCGGCGGCCCTCCCATGGCCGAACAACCCACTCCGGAGGAAGCCTTGGCGGCCATGAATGCGACCGTCCAGCGGGTGGAGGACACCAGCTGCCTGGTTGGAGGGATGGAGTTGGCGTGCACCCTGTACGAGGTGCAGGCGGAGGCGTTTCAGAGCCGGGTTTGGCATGCGCCCGGTATTCCCCCGGTGTTCTTCGGGGGCGTCGTTCGTTCGTTGACCGATCTGGGTGGCCAGTCCGTTGAGATGAACATGACCTCCTACCAGGGCACCCTCATCGACTGATCGTCCAAGATGTAGCTGGTCGAGGCCCGTTCTCCCCGGCCGGGAGGTGGGAGCTGCCTGCCCGTCGAGGCTCGCCGTGTGACGATTTCTCCATTCGGCTCGTCAGTAGGGGGAGTTCTTATTTCAACCTACTCGGGAATGGGTGCCGATCATGAACGGACTCCTTCGTGCGAGGGCTCAGGTGGCTCTTGCCGCGACAATCGCTATAGCCGGCTGTGGCGACGCTACGGGCCCTCAGGCCAGCGCCCGCGTCGAGATCTTGCTCACGGACGCCCCCGCGGACTACCTGAGCGCCGCCGAAGTGTGCATCTCTGGAGTGTATCTGCAGGGCGGAGAGGACGAGGATGCCGGTCGCACGATCCTCTGGGAGAAGGATCCGGATCCCCAGTGCTTCGATCTTCTCGAGCTCCAAGGCGTCACGGCTTCCCTCTTGGATGGAGGGGTCGAGGTCCCGGCTGGAACCTACCGCCAGCTTCGTCTCGTCGTGGAATCCGCGACGGCCACACTCGCGGATCCTCACACGTTCTCGGATGGATCGACCCAGCTGGAGCTCTCTGTTCCTAGCGGAGCGCAGACGGGAATCAAGGTGCTCATGGGAGCTCCGATTCTCCTCGAGCCTCAGACGCTGATGGTGATCACCGTAGACGCGCCGGTCGAGGAGAACTTCCGCATTCAGGGTAATCCGGCGTCGCCCGAGGGAATCAAAGGGGTGAGCTTTACGCCGGTGCTGAAGGAGCTCGTGGACTCGGAGTAGGTACTTGCCCAACAGGATCGGCAAGCCAGACTGGACCTGGAGGGATGCGGCTCCGAAGAGTGAGCTCTACCCCGTCGACGGGGAGATCGCGAGAGGTCACGGGTTCACGTTCTCGATCCCGTAGTCTCGGATCTTACGCCAAAGGGTCGTGCGACTCATCCCTAGCATCGCGGCCGCTCGGACACGGACACCGCCGCTCTGCCGGAGTGCTTCCAGGATTTCGGCTCGCTCCGTGTCGGCCTCCACATCCATTCGGTAGCGGTCCTCGGGCTGGTCCTCCGAGGTCTTCATACGGACCTCGTCGGGCAGGTGCTGAGCCTCGATCATGCCACCTTCGGCCCGAATCCTCGCGCTCTCCAACGCCGAGAGCAGCTGCCGTACATTGCCCGGCCAGTCGTATCCGAGGAGAGTCCGCATGGCGAGCGGGGAAAGCGTCCGGCTCCCCTCAGTGCTCCGGAGGGCACTCTCCACGAGGAGCGGTATGTCGCCCTTCCGCTCTCTGAGGGGGGGCATCGCGACCCGAAAGACATTGAGTCGAAAGAAGAGGTCGTCGCGGAAGCGTCCGTGCCGGACCTCCTCTGCCAGATCCCGGTGGGTCGCCGCCACCAATCGCAGATCGACGTGGACCGGCTGAGAGGAACCCAACGGAACGACCTCTCGTTCCTGGAGGACCCGAAGGAGCCGTTGTTGGGTGCCGGGCGAGATGTCTCCGACTTCGTCGAGGAACAACGTGCCCCCGTCCGCTCCTCGAATCAGGCCTCTCCGGTCCCCGATCGCACCAGTGAACGCACCTCGAACATGACCGAACAGCTCGGACTCCATGATCCCCTCGGCCAGCGCGGCGCAGTTCACCGCTACGAAGGGACGACCCTTCCGCGGGGAGAGCTCATGAACCGCGCGGGCCGCGAGCTCCTTGCCGGTCCCCGTCTCCCCGGTGATCAGCACGGTCGCGTCCGATCCCGCGACTTGTCGAAGTTCGCTAAAGACCTTCGAGATGGCGGCGGATCGGCCCACCATCCCGGCGAGAGGCGCATCGAGCGCTTCGGGGTCGGGACGCCTCTCCAGCAGTGAATCGACGCGGGAGAGAAGAACCTCCGGCTCGACAGGCTTGGTCAAGAAGTCGTCCACCCCGGAGTGGATCGCTTTCACGGCAGACTCGACCGTCCCGAACCCGGAGATCATCAGGATCGGCACGGCTGCTCCCTGCGTGCGAAGCGCTTCAGCCAACTCGATCCCGCTCAACCCCGGCATGCGCAAGTCGAGCAGGACCAAGTCGAAGCGTTCTTGGCGCAGCGCACGCGACGCGCCCTGCGCATCGGATACGCCGCGCACATCGTGTCCTCCTTCCTCGAGCAGCGCGCCGGTCGAGAGCCGGAAGGCCCGATCATCGTCGATGACGAGGATGCGTCCCATCACCCATTCGCCAGCGCTGGAAGGTCGATCACGAACCGGGCGCCGGGCCCGTCCGAGCGATTCGTAGCCTGGAGCTTCCCTCCCGCTGCCCGAACCAGTACCTCGGCGGTGTAGAGGCCCAGTCCGACGCCCTGCACCTCGGTCTTGGTGGTGAAGAACGGATCGAACAGACGAGGGAGGTCCTCGTCTCGAAGGCCGGGGCCCCGGTCGAGAACCTCCAACCGAACCCGCCCCTCAACATGGCTGACCACGATCTCGATGGGGCTGCCGGGCGGGGAAGCTTCGCGGGCGTTGATCGCCAGGTTCAGCAGGACCTGTTTGAGCGCGTCCTTTCCAATCGCGGCCTCATCCTCTTCGGAGCCTACCACCGAGATGGGCCCCGCGCCCACGGGGGCTCCGGCGCGCACCAGTGCCGCCGTCTCTTCGGCGACCTGGCTTGCCCGACAACCCGGCTCCTCGGGGTCCTGCGGCCTGTGAAGATCGAGCATTCGCTCGGATAGCTCGTGCATGCGGAGTAGCTCTTCGACGGCCATGTCCGCGAAATCCCTCGCCTCGCCCTGCAGTTCCCCCTTTCGACGAACGAGCTCGAGGCAGTTACGGACGCTTGCGATGGGATTGCGGATCTCGTGCGCCAGCTGCGCCAGGAGACGGCCTGTGGCAGCGGACCGCTCGCGATGGAGCAACTCCGATTGGAGCTCCGCGAGTCGCGCCTGTCGGTCCTCCAGCTGCCGGAGCCTCGCGGCGAGAGTCGCTCGCATGGACGTGAAGGTCTCCGAAAGCCGCTGAACCTCGCTGATGCGTGACGGCTTGAGCGGATCGTCCAGCCGCCCCGCAGCGAAACCCTGGGCCGCCACGGCCAGTTCTGAGATCGGACGCGACAGCCCCGCGGCGAAGGTGACGCCTACGAATAGCGCGAAGAGGAGCGATACTCCCGCCGCCAGGAGCGCAGTACGGCGTAACGCGGGCAAGACGGCCAGCTCCTCCTCGAGATCCCGTGCGAACACGACCCGTCCCTCGTCCAACGGGCTGGAGGCCGCCAGGAA
>JAHEKL010000164.1 GCA_024638345.1 Gammaproteobacteria bacterium
ACGGCGCCCTCGGACAAGAAGCGAGTCCACTGCATCAGGTCCAGGACGTTCGAGCAGATTCCGCCGGCCGAATAGGCCTGGGACATGCTGACGTAGGGAGAGTGGAAAAATTTGCCGCCCGCCACCTGATATCCCCGGGCACGGTTCGGGATCAGAACACGGTCGTCGCAGTAGCTCGTAGCCGTGAGCTCCAGCGGGACGGCCAGGTGTTGGTTCAGGTATCCACCGAATGGTTGACCCCCGGCACGCTCGATGATCATGCCCAGCAGGAAGTATCCTGAATTGCTGTACGAGAACCGAGCGCCTGGACGGAAGTCGAGCGGCTCTCCACTGAAGACGGCGGCCATCTCGTCGGGTCTCATCTCGAGCCCGATCGTTCGCCACCACTTCTCCATGGTCGTGTAGTTCTTGAATCCCGACGTATGGTTCATCAGTGAGTGAACCGTGACTCCTGGAGCGAATCCAGAACCGAAGGGAAGGTGCTCGGCGATCGGATCGTCGAGTCCGAGCCCGCCCTCGTCGACGAGCTCCAAGATGGCGGCCGCGGTAAACTGCTTGGTAATCGATCCCACGCTGAAGACGGTCTCGGAAGTGCTCTCCAGCTGGTTCTCCACGTCGGCGTAGCCGTATCCCGCCGTGTGAATGACCTGCCCGCCGCGAGCCACGCCAACCACGAGGCCGGCGATCGGCTGTCGACCCATCGCTTCTTCGACGATCTCGTCGATCTGTGCGGAGACTCCTTCCGTCTCTGCGAATCCCCGTACCCACGGCCAGAGCAGCCCCGCACCCAAGAGAACGAGGCCCGCGCCGATAACCAATCGACGCGGCCAACGGGATCGTATTGTGTAGCTGTCTACGGTCACCGAGCCGCTCCGGACGCCTGGAGGCCCCCGCCTCCCCACCCCACCGGGACACGCGGGGGGTTTCCGCGCGCCCTTCTCGACATCCTTGTTACTGCAGTGTTCGTACCAGAGCCGGGTTCGGGGGTGTTTCTTTGCTACGGTGGGGGAGCGGGCAGCCGCGCAGGGCGAACTTCACCAATCCCCGCTTTCTTCCAGGACGGCCGCGACGAGACGACCGGGGCCGTGTACTCCGGTGACGATGATACGACCGATGTCCGCAGACTTGCTCGGACCCGAGTGAAGCGCGAGCGCGGCCGGCAGGTCCCCCATTCGAGCTTCGAGGGCAGCCCCGAGCGTGGCGTGGACATCTTGAGCCCTCACCCAGACGAGATGCGTCGGGGGCAGGAGCTGCGACCGTCGTCCCTCCGTCGAGGAGAGCAGGAGCGAGCCCGTCTGCGCTGCGGCACCTACGGCCATCGAAACACCGAGGCCGGCCTGCTCGGGCTGGGCATTCGGAAGACTTGGGCAGAGAAGCTCCGGGACTCCTTCGCAGATCGAGACGCTCGCGAACTCCTGTGCGAACTCCTCCAGCCAGCGGCGTGCAGAGTCGGGGCCAGAGAGCCGCACCACCCGGCCACCGGCAGCGCTCAATCGGTCTTCCAGGGCATCGACAGGATCCGGACGCTGCCCGCCGTACGCGACCGGGGGCTCCAAGCCCGCCGGAAGCGTTCCCGGGTGTTCGACCGTCTCCCGCGAGCCATTGGCCTCGCGGATTCGAGCGAGGATCCTGTCTCTAGCTCCGGCACCGCCCTCGGCCTCGCGATTCATTCGATTCCGTCCTTCCAGATCTCTCGGAAGGTCGGCCCGGTCGCGCGAGGCAGGCTACGACCTCGGGTCCAGTCCCGAAGCATCGGAAGCCGTCTCGAGATCCCATCCGGGAGCACGGCCATCGCCCTTTCGATCCAATCGAACAACCGCGGATGGGTGGCCGCGCGAGACCACCCCTTCATGAGCGACCGGGCGGTCCCTTCGGTCAGGCCCTGTTCGACGGCTCTCTCCCGCCAGGTATGAAGCAGGTGCGGGATCGGAATGCGGACCGGACAGACCTCCGCACACGCGCCGCAGAGAGAGGAGGCGAACGGCAGCGGGAAGGTCTCCTCCAGACTCACGAGACCCGGGCTGATCACGGCACCGATCGGCCCGGAGTATACGTAGCCGTAGGCGTGCCCGCCGGTCTGACGGTAGACGGGACAGATGTTGAGACAGGCGCCGCAGCGGACGCAACGCAGGGCCTCCCACGCTTCGGGATCGGCGAGGAGACGTGTCCGTCCGTTGTCGACCAGAACCACGTGCAGCTCCTCCGGGCCGTCGGGCTCGCCACCCCGCGACCCTCCCGGACCCTGAATGATCGATACGAACGTGCCCACCGGCTGTCCCGTCGCCGACTTCGAGGTCACCTGAAGGAAGGTCGAGAGATCTGCCAACCTGGGGAGAATCTTCTCTATACCCACGAGCGCGACGTGCACTCGGGGTAGCGAGGTCGACATGCGGATATTTCCCTCGTTCTCGATGAGAGCGATCGACCCCGTCTCCGCCACGAGGAAGTTCCCTCCGCTGATCCCGAGATCGGCTGCCAGAAAGGCCTCCCTGAGGATCCCGCGCGCAGCGCCGGCGAGCTCTTCGGGGGAGGCGTCCGTGGCCGTCCCGAGCCGCTCGCTGAAGAGAGCCTGCGTATCCTCGAGGCTCCGGTGAATCGCCGGCCCGACAATGTGGCTGGGAGGCTCGCCTAGGAGCTGAATGATGTACTCGCCCAGGTCGGTCTCGAAGACCTCGACGCCCTCTGCTTCCAGGAGCGGGTTCACCCCGACTTCCTCGCTCAACATGCTTTTCGCCTTGACGGCCCGTCGGACGCCCTCTCGCTCCACGAGCTCGCGAAGAATGCGGTGGACATCCTCTGCGGTCTCGGCCCAGTGCACGTGAGCCCCCCGTTCCATCAATCTCGATTCCGCCTGCTCCAGGTAACGGTCCAAGTGGGTCAGGGCATGGCTCTTCACTCCCTCGGCCCAATCCCTCAAGGCCTCTCCGTCGAGCTCCGCGAATGCGCTTCGGCGGTGGTCATCGAAGCTGCGGGTCGCTGCCGTCACCGCCTCTCGGACACCCGGTGTGTCTCGGAGAATCGCCCGGGCGCGCTTTGCGTAATCCCGGCTATGGACTTCCACGGCGAGCCTCCCACAAGGTGGAAGCGAGAGAGCGGAACTCCAGGTTCAGACCTCGGTAGCGCGCGCGTGACTCGAGCTGAAGGAGACAACCGCCATCCGCGGAGACGATCGTTTCCGCGGCTGGAAGGGTATCCAGCTTTCGGTCCGCCATTGCAGTGGAGACTTCGGGAGTCTTCACCGAGAAGAGCCCGCCGAAGCCGCAGCACTCCTGGTCCATTTCCCACGGGACCAACTCCGCACCGCCCGAGCGGAGGAGCTGTTCGGGTTGCTCCCGAACGCCCAGCTCTCTGAGGGCGTGGCACCCGTGATGGTAGGCGAGTCGCCGACCCTCCAGCCCTCGGCCCAACTCGTGGACACCGAGGATATCCACGATGAACTGAGCCAGCTCGTAGGAACGATCGGAGAGCTCCCGCCGACCGAGCAGGTGGGGATAGGTGCAGCGCAGCATCGCCGCGCAGCTGCCGGAAGGCAGCACGACGTATTCGGCATCCTTCAGGACCGCGAGGGTATGCTCCGCCATCCTGCGTGCCTCCGGTAGGTGCCCGGAGTTCCATGCAGGCTGACCGCAGCAGGTCTGACCCATTGGAAAGTCGACTTCCACGTCTAGGGAGCGGAGCAGCCGCACCGCATCCGCGGACGCCTCGGCGTAGAAGCGGTCCCCGATGCATGTGACGAAGAGGGAAACCTTCACGACCGTGCCCTGAGCGACGGGTCTTCGTTGCGCTCCGGAGTTCGTACGGATCGAACTGTGGCTTCAGCTTCCGGAATCGCTCGAACACTACACCATATGGGCTTTCAACAGAACCCTACGACTCGTCCGGGTCCTGCCAGGAACAGTCTCCGCGGAGACGGGACCAGGCGGGAAGTGCGCCATGTTCCAATGTGTACATGCTTTGTACATATATGATCGTCGTATATCTTTACAAACAGTGTACGGGCAAGTAGAATCAATGCGTGCCACCCGACGATTCCCCAGATTCAGGAGGTCGCCCGATGGATGGATACGGACACACCCTGCGTCCCCGCGCTCGGGTCGAACCGGGCCCCGGGCAGGAATCCGTTTGGGACTATCCGAGGCCGCCCAGACTTGAGGCCTTCGACGGCGAGGTTCAGGTCGTCTTCGACGGAGCGACGATCGCCCAGACCCGCGCAGCGAGGCGCGTGCTCGAGACCAGTCACCCTCCGGTCTACTACATCCCCCCCGGAGATGTCCGAATGGATCTCCTGAAGCCCGTCGCTCGGTCGTCTTGGTGCGAGTGGAAGGGGAGGGCTGTCTACTTCGACGTGCAAGTCGGCGAACGGGAGGTGCCGGCCGCCGCGTGGTCTTACCCCGAGCCAATGAGTGCCTTCGAGCCGATCGCCGATCACATTGCCTTCTACGCCGCTCCCATGGACGCCTGCTTGGTCGATGGCGAGACCGTCAGGGCACAGGGGGGTGGCTTTTACGGCGGATGGATCACCTCGAGCGTCGTCGGACCCTTCAAGGGGGAATTCTGAACAACCCTCCCTCACAGCCCCGGGTTCTGCTGACCGGGGCTTCGGGTTACGTGGGTGGGCGCCTCTTGCCCCGTCTCGAGCGACGCGGTCTTCGCGTTCGCTGTCTCGCACGCCGCCCCCAGTTCCTGGCACCGCGGGTCGGCCCAGGCACGGAAATCGTGGAGGGTGACGTTCTGCGCCCCGAGACTTTGGCCCGCGCCCTCTCGGAGGTTCACACGGCGTACTACCTCATCCACTCGATGGGGAGCAGTAGCCGGGAGGGGTTCGAGCGCCAAGATCGAATCGCCGCCGAGAACTTCGGACGTGCAGCCAGGGAGGCCGGGGTCGAGCGGATCGTCTACCTGGGCGGCCTCGGACGAGAAGACGAGGATCTTTCCGCGCACCTTCGCAGTCGGCACGAAGTGGGTCGAGTGCTCCGCGATGCGGGAGTGAATGTCATCGAGTTCCGAGCATCGATCGTGATCGGATCGGGCAGCCTTTCGTTCGAAATGATCCGCTCTCTCGTCGATCGGTTGCCCGTCATGGTCACCCCGAAATGGGTCCGAATCGTGGCGCAGCCGATCGCGATCGAGGATCTGCTGGACTATTTGGAGCTCGCGCTGGACAGCGAGGCGCAGGAGAGCCGCATTTACGAGATCGGAGGAAGCGATAGGGTGTCCTACGCCGAGTTGATGGGGGAGTACGCGCGCCACCGGGGGCTTCGGCGCTTGATGATCCCGGTGCCCGTCCTCACTCCCCGCCTGAGCAGCCTTTGGCTGGGTCTCGTCACCCCTCTCTACGCTCGAGTCGGCCGCAAGCTGATCGACAGCATCAGCCACGAGACCGTGGTACACGACGATCGAGCGCTTCGGGACTTCCCCGTGGAGCCGGTCGGCGTGCGCGAGGCCATCACGAGGTCGCTCGACCAGGAAGACAGGCAGATCGCGGAAACCCGATGGTCCGACGCAGTTTCGTCGTCCGGAGATCGCGCAGGGGTTCTGGGGACCTTCGGGGGAGTTCGCCACGGACGTCGGCTGGTCGATTCACGATACAAGGAGGTCGCTGTTCCTCCCGACCAAGCGTTCGAGCCCGTGCGTCGCATCGGTGGGCAGACAGGGTGGTATGCGTATGACCTGCTTTGGCGACTCCGTGGTTTCGTCGACCTCCTCTTCGGGGGAGTGGGGGTGCGACGCGGCCGGCCCAGTCCTGAATCCCTTCGTGTGGGCGACACCGTCGACTGGTGGCGCGTGGAGGCCTTGGAACCCGACCGACGGCTGCTGCTCAAGGCCGAGATGAAGGTTCCCGGCAGGGCTTGGCTGGAGTTCGAGGTCAGTCCCGAAAGGGACGGAAGCCGGATCCAACAGACGGCGATCTTCGACCCGTCGGGGCTGCTCGGGCTGATCTACTGGTACGGGATCTACCCACTTCACGCGGTGGTTTTTCGGGGCATGTTACGCGGCATCGCTCGAACCGCGGAGAAGTCGGCGGTATGAGCGCCAAAGGGAGCGTTCCCGACTCCAGGGTCCGTGCGCTGAACGACAGGCCGACTCGTCCGGACGCCGATTTCGTGCTCTACTGGATGGCGGCAGCCCGAAGGCTGGATTGGAACTTCGGACTTCAGCACGCCGCGGAGACCGCCCGTCTCGTCGGGAAGCCGCTCGTGGTCTTCGAGCCACTTCTACTAGGTCGGCCCTGGGCGTCTGCCAGATTCCATCGCCGAGTCATGGATGGCATGCTCGAGCACTCCGAGACGCTCGAAGGAAGCCCGGTGCGCTACTACCCCTACGTGGAGACGGAGGAGGGCGCCGGCGAGGGGCTGCTCGACGAACTCGCCGGCCGGTCGTGCGTCGTGCTGTCGGACGATTACCCCTGCGCCGGGTTGCCGGAAGTGCAGCGGGCCTTTGCGGAGCGGATCGAGGCGAGGCTGGAACTCGTCGACGGCAACGGGCTGGTCCCGATG
>JAHEKL010000165.1 GCA_024638345.1 Gammaproteobacteria bacterium
GTCGACGGGTCGCCGAAGCCAACTCACCCCGACCAACAGATGGTCCAGTAGACGCTTGCCTCCAAGCTCCAGCAGCCCCTTCGGGCGGTCATGCCCGAGAGACCCGAGGCGCGTCCCGTAGCCCGCCGCCAGCACGATGATGTTGAGTCCGGGCGCGGTACTTTCGGGGGTCACCGACAGCTATCCATTTCTTGACAAGATAAGTGATCGGTTGCCATAATCGATCGTGATGATCGGTAATGTCGACAAGCTCAGGATCGATGGATAAGACGCCTCTCCGAGTCAGCATTACCCGCGACGCCTCGCAGGCTCGCTCGCTGCTCGATCCCCTGCGGCGATCCATTCTCGCGGCGCTCCAAGAGCCCGGCTCCTCCAGCTCCGTGGCCGCTACCATGGGTCTGCCGCGTCAACGGCTGAACTACCATGTAAGAGCCCTCGAAGCAGAGGGACTCCTCAGGCACGTGGAAGACCGCAAGAAGGGTAACTGCCTGGAGCGAGTCGTGCGTACCGAGGCGCAGAGCCATGTCATCGACCCGGGAATACTCGGAAGCGGCTGGTTCGTGCGACGGCGAGGGCCCCAGCGCAGCTTCTCCTTCGGTGCGGACGAGCTCGTAGCCGCATCGTGCCGAACCCTGAATCAGCTGGGCTCGCTCTTGGAAGCAGACCCGCAGGAGATCTCGCGAATCCCCAGCCTCAGCCTGGAGACACACATCCGCTTCAGAAGCCGCGACGCCGAAGTCGCTTTTGCCACAGCGCTTCGCGAGCTGCTCGATTCGCTGATCGAGCAGCACCACGACGAGGACGCGACTGAGGGTCGGACGTTCAGGATCACGATCGGAGGCCACCTCGACCCCGAGGGCTAGACCCCGCGGAGTTGCGTAACCGCCCCTTCCCCGCATGTTAGTCCCCGAGC
Organism: Gammaproteobacteria bacterium; assembly: GCA_024638345.1. Classification (GTDB taxonomy): domain Bacteria; phylum Gemmatimonadota; class Gemmatimonadetes; order Longimicrobiales; family Gaopeijiaceae; genus JAAXGI01. Next base: position 914 of record JAHEKL010000165.1, read on the forward strand.
TCGGCCTGCCGGCTCGCGACCCCGTTTTGCCCACCGACAGATGACCCGGAGGAGGAACCACGAGATGAGTGCTTCACAGGAATCAGTCGGTTTCGTCGGCCTCGGGATCATGGGTCGAGGCATGGTGAAGAACCTCTTGGACGCGGGCTTCTCGGTGTGCGTCTGGAATCGGACGGCCGAGCGAACGGATCCCTTCGTCGACGCAGGAGCGACCGCCGGCTCCGATCCGTCCGATGTGGCCGCTCAGAGCGACATCGTGATCACCTGCGTCAGCGACACACCGGACGTAAGGGAGGTGATCCTCGGCGAGGCGGGGGTCATCGAGGGTGTGAAGTCCGGATCCCTGGTGGTCGACATGAGCACGATCAGCCCGCAGGTGACGCGGGAGATCGCGTCCCGGCTGAGCGAGCGAGGGGTCCACATGCTGGACGCCCCCATCAGCGGAGGTAGCGAGGGTGCGGCGAAGGGAACGCTGAGCATCATGGTGGGAGGGGACGCCGCCCAGGTGGATCGTGCGATGCCGGCGTTTCAGGCGATGGGGAAGACGATCACGCACGTGGGTCCGATCGGGGCGGGCCAGACGGTGAAGCTCGTCAATCAGATCGTAGTCGTGGTCAACATGCTCGCAGTCGGTGAGGCGCTGTTGTTCGCGCAGGCGGCCGGCGTCGATCTGCAGAAGACACTGGATGCCATCACGGGTGGAGCCGCAGGAAGCTGGATGCTGTCCAACCGCGGGCCACAGGTCGTCGCGCGGGATTGGAGGCCGGGCTTCATGATCGATCTCCAGCAGAAGGATCTTCGACTAGCGCTGGAGGCGGCGGACGAGATGGGGGTACCGCTCCTCGGGACCAGCACGGTCTTCCACCTCTATCGAACCTTGCAGAGAGCCGGGCTCGGCGAGGAGGGGAACCATGGGCTGGTGAAGGCCCTGGAGAACCTGGCGGGATTCGAGATCGGGGCTTGAGCCCCTAGGGAGTTCCGCGTTGGCCAAGCGTGATGGAAACCGTCCGCTCTTCGCCGTCGCGAATGTAGGTCGCCTCCACTTCGGTCCCCGGCTCGATGGTCTGGAGCGCCTCGGTTAGGGCGTAGAGGTCCTCGATATCCAAGCTACCCAGCCGAATCAGGATGTCCCCGGCTCGGAGACCGGCTTCTTCGGCCGGAGAGCCACCGGAAACCCCGCTGAGACGCACCCCGAAGTCCACCGGAGCAAAGTCCGGGACCGAGCCCAAGTAGGCACCGTAGCCACCGGTCTGCTCCTCGGGCGGCGTGCCTGCACCGGCCACATGCACGATCGGAGCGGAGCGGTCGGCCACGGCGCGCACGATCCCCTCGACGAGCGAGGTGACGCGCTCCAGCCCCTCGAAGTCCAGGGTCTCCCAATGATCGTCCGGACGATGATACTGCCCGTGCACGTTGGTGAAGAGGTGCAGCACCGGGATGTCGTGGGCATAGAAGGACGTGTGATCGCTCGGTCCGAAGCCGTCCGGCGAACGGGCGAGTGGAATCCCTTCCCGGGACTCGAGGAGATCCAGGATCTCGTCCCACTCCTCAGCCGTTCCCGTGCCGTTGACGATCACCGGATCGTCCTCCAAACGTCCGACCATGTCCAGGTTCACCATCGCGACCGTGCGATCCAACGGAGTCGGAGGGTTCTGGACGAAGTGGGCCGAGCCCAGAAGACCGAACTCCTCTCCCGAGAACGTCACGAACACGACGGTCCGGGCCGGAGGAGCGCCTGCAAGGGAACGCGCTACGGCCAGGAGCGCGCCCACTCCCGAGGCGTTGTCATCCGCCCCGTTGTGGATCTCATCGTCGCCATCCTCCGGACGCGCGAGGGATCCAAACACCTCCCCACGCCCCAGATGGTCGTGGTGGGCGCCGAGCACCACAGCCTCCGAGCGCAGCTGAGGATCCGTGCCTTCCACCAACCCGATCACGTTGACCCCGGTCCCCCCGGGCGCGTGCGCGTTCACCGCGCTCTGAAGCTGGATGGGCTGGAAGTAGCTCCCCTCCACCCCCGCGGGACGTAGCCCGATCCGCTGGAACTCCAGCGCGATGTAGCCCGCCGCGCACTGCTCACCCTGGGTGCCTGACAGCCGACCCTCCAGGGCATCGTCCGCGAGGTAGCGGACGGCGGCGGCCGGATGCTCCAGATCGCCGACCAGCTCGGAGGGCGCGGGGCAGTCGATCACCGACTGGGCAGCGGCCGGTTGGGCCCGCGCGAATAGGAAGAGACCAACCCCGACGAAGAGAGGCCCGACGAGTATCCGCGTCACTGCGAAGTCCCTTCCTGCCACTCGGCCAGAAAGACGTTGATCTCTCCGGGTCCGGGCGCGCCCCGGTCCGACGCGAACGCCAGCAGACTGCCGTCTGGGCTGAACATGGGGAAGCTGTTGAAGAAGCCGTCCGTGGTCACCTGGCGGAGACCCGTTCCGTCCACGTTGATCACGTACAGATGGAACGATCTCCCCGTAGGATCCCCCATGTTCGAGCTGAAGATGATCTGGTCTCCCCCGGGGTGGAAGAACGGGGCGAAGTTCGAGGACCCGTTCTCCGTGATCTGCCGCTTGTTCGAGCCGTCCGCGTCCATCACGAAGAGCTCCATCGTCCCACCCCGCACGAGATTCTGGGCCAGGAGTCCCTGGTAATCGGCCAGCTCTTCTTCGGTGCTGGGATGGAACGCACGGTACACGATGCGGCTCCCGTCCGGAGAGAAGAACGCGCCACCCTCGTAGCCGAGGTCGTCGGTCAGTTGACGAGGATTCGATCCATCCGGATCCATGGTCCAGATCTCGAGGTCACCGCTCCGCATCGAGGTGAAAACGATCGTGCTCCCGTCCCGCGAGATCGTGGCTTCGGCATCGTAGCCCGGGGCGTTCGTGAGCTGGGCGACCTCGCCGGTTTCCAGATCACGTGTGAAGACGTCGTACTCGAAGAGTCCCCATACGTATCCTCGACTCCGATCGGGAGCCGGGGGACACTGCTCCCCCACGTGATGCGTGGAGCTGAAGAGAAGCAGATCGCTTCCCGGGAAGTGATATCCGCAGGTCGTGCGGCCCTCCCCCGTCGAGACAAGCTGAAGGTCGGAGCCGTCCAGATTCATGGTGTACATCTGGTCGCACTCGCTCACACCGGGCCAGGTGGATTGGAAGATCAGCCGGTCTCCCTCTGCGGAGAAGTAGGCTTCGGCGTTCGTGCCGCCGTGCGTGAGCTGCGTCAGGCTTGCGAAGCTCCCCTCGTCGGGAAGTGGCATCGCCTCGACGGCTCCGGTCCAGTCCCCCTGGGGCGTCGGTCCCGTCCACATGGCTGAGCTGACGGCTCCCGTCCCGTCCGCAGTAACCTCCTCGGCGGGCTGAGAGGTCCCGCACGCAGAGACCACCAAGAACGTTGGGACGATGGCGAGCCTACGCGCCCCTCGTCCAACCCAGAATGCTGTGAATCGGGTCATTGGATACTCCATCCACCCGCGCTTGTTGATCGGATCGAGAGGCGAACTTACCACTGCCTCCACTCCGTTGAAACTCCCGAATCCCGGGGAAGTGCCTTCGGCTCCAGGAAATCCTGGCTTCAGGGGCCGATCGACGCCCCCGGCTGCGGGGATGTTTCCGACCTGTCGGCAACCTTGCCGCGCCGGGCCCGGTACCACCACCTTTCACGACGCTCTCACTGCAATTGGGCTTCCCTTGCATTTCCCCCATGAGGAGGTGCTGCATGTCTTCGAAGACGCTTGCCATCCGAGTCCTCGCGATCGGAATGGCCGTTGCTCTCTCAACCGATCCGGCCTCGGCTCTACAGGACAATCCGGCGCACACGCATATCGGTCACGTCGCGACGGGCTTCGCTCGCACGCCCGATGGTGCCGGTCTGCTACCTACCGCGATGGCGGAAGCCGAGACCGCGATTCAGCACGTCGACCTCGCCTGGAGGGACACGTCCAATCTGGAATGGATGCAGACTCACGCGGCGCACGTCTTGCACGCGGTGGATCCGAGCCAGGTGGACGGAGGTCCTGGTCTGGGGTTTGGAGTCATCGCCGCCTCCGAGGGAATCGCGCAGCACATCGAGCTGGCTGCCGGATCCGAGGGTGCTTCGGACGCGGTCCGGACACACGCGAACCACGTAGCCACTGCCGCTCGGGCCGTCGCTGGACGGGCACGCGAGATCGCCGACCTCGCCGCTCAGGTCGGCTCCGCTCCGGAATACTCGTCCGCGGAAGGGCTCACGCAACGCATACGCACCCTGTCACGTCAGCTCATCGAAGGGGCGGACTTGAACGGAGACGGTCAGATCGGCTGGGGGGACGGAGAGGGTGGCCTGAGTCAGGTCGAACGGCACATGGGCCTGATGATGGGGGCCGAGGGGCTGCAGTAGGAGACCTGATCATGAATGAGCGAACGCGGGACAAGCGCACCATGGGGCTCGGTTCCCCAGCCCTTTGCCGGCTCGCTCTAGCGGGCGTGCTCCTGACGGCTGGCTGCGGCGTGGACCTCCCTGAGAGCGGTGGCGAAGCGGCCGCAGGAGACCCGGGCGTGAACCCCGCGATGATCCGCGGCTCGGGTCCGGGGGCGGGCGAGAGCCTCGCCGAGTCTGGTGCGGCGCGGCTCTTCCCGGACCTCGAAGCCTTTTCCGCGCTTCCGAGCTCGCCTCGCCGCAACGCCTCGAGCGAGTTCTGGGAGCATTGGGGAGACGGACAGGCGGAGCTCTCCGGGTATCGCGTCACCCTGTCGCGCTACGGCGAGCCCAGGGACGCAACCCTCTCGTTGATCTACGTCACCGAGCCGCACGATCGAAGGACCTGGATCAAGGACAACGCCGTCGCGGAGCCTCACAGGGTCGAGGTCCTCAAGCTCATCCGCAGCATGCAGTTCATGACGGGCATCTACCCCTATTTCGTCATGGGGACCACGTTTGCCCCCGTCGACGCGTGGATGGACCATCGATTTCAACCCGTGCGGATCAACCTCGACGTCCAGGAGTGGTGTGGTAGCGTCTCTCATCGTGTCCTGCCCGGAGCGGGTGAGGTGCGGTCCCTTCGACTGTCGTACTTCGAGGACGAGGGAGAGACGCGGAGCGAGCTCGAGGTCGGCGAGGGCACGCTCTACGAGGATGCGTTGCTGATCCAGCTGCGGGAGCTGGATGGTCCCTTCAACGGTGGTGAGGCCTGGGAGGGCCCGCTCGTCCGAGAGCTCTGGAGCCTACGTAGCGGACATCGAGAAGTCCACGCCGTCCCGGCGACCATCACCCGTTCCGACGCCCGGCGGGGCGATGTGGCGGTCACCCGGTTCCGGCTCGACACGGGTGACTATTGGCGAACGTACGACATCGAGAAGAGCGCTCCACGCCGCGTATTGGGCTGGGAGACCTCGACCGGTGAGATCGCCGAGATCCTTCAGACCGAGCGTCTTCCCTACTGGACCCTGAACGGGTCCGGGGACGAGCGTTATCGTCGGTCGTTGGGGCTGGACCAGGGATGAGCGACAGCCTCGGGGTGGGGAGCGGTTCGCGACCACGCGCCTACGACTCCGCATCCCTCGACTACCAAGAGGCCTCCGAGCGTTTTT
>JAHEKL010000166.1 GCA_024638345.1 Gammaproteobacteria bacterium
CTGCTGGCGGGGTCCAGAAGAGTAGGGGCACACGGTAGGCGACGGAAGACTTCCGCCGCCTCGCCTCGTCCCGCCTAGCGACTTCCCCCGAGACCGAAGAACAGAAGGAAGAATCCGTAGAGCGCGAGGACAGAGCCGTTCGAGAGAATTCCGAGCCATTTCAGCGTTCGCGGCCGTCTACCGCCCCGGACGGCGAGCACGAGTCCGGCGAGGGCGGCGAGGACCACGATCAGCACAGGTAGGAGCGTTGCCGGGATCGGCGCTGGCCACGCGTCGGTCTCATGAACGAGCGCAGCGATCGGCCCCAGGACGGCCGCGACCGTGAGGCGGCCCGGGGCACTCCCGTTATTTCTCACGCCCCGTCCTTCAGCTCACGCCCCCGACGCCACGTAGGCTGTCCAGCAAGCTGTCCCGCATCTTGCGCGCAGCCGAGGCCAGATCGTCCACGAATTCGCTCGCATCGGCCCGGTACGCCGCGGCTGCGGCCGTGAGATCATCGACGTAGGTCGGCTCCGGGTCTTCCCGATGCGCGTACTCGCCCCTCAAGACCCGATCGTACTCCCCCTTCTCGATCCAGCTCCTCAACTCGGAGACTCTCAGCACGTAGAAGGGGTGGGTGGCACCCAGGAGGTTGAGCACCTTGAACACGGAGTCGGCGATGTCCTCGCTCTCGCGGTAGGCTTCCGCCTGCTCGAGGAAAGCGGTGACGCTCGTCTCGGCCGCATCACCCCCGCCCGCCATCTTGAGCATGGATCGAAACACGATCCGCGGGTCCTGCACGCCCAACAAGCCTGCTCGGTCGGAAGAGAGCTCGCTCTTCCTGTACCACTCGAGAAGCGCCACGAGGACCGCTCGGGCGGCAAGGCCCACGATCGGGAATCCACGCTCCGCCAGCTGTATCAGGATGACCATCATGGTCCGGTAGAGAACGTGGCCGCTGAGGATGTGCCCGACCTCGTGAGCCAGCACATACTGGAGCTCGTCGTCGTCGAGAAGCTGAAGGGTGCCGGAGTTGAGGATCACGAAGGGTCTGTTCATCCCGTACGCACCCGCGTTGACGAGCGGCGTCTGCGAGACGAAGAGCGGGTACTCCTCGGGTGCGTCGAGCGTAGCCAACACTTCTCCGTAGAGGCGATGGACCCGCTCGAATTGACGCTCCGAGACGCGTACCGCGTTCGCCTGGAAGGCGAGACGGATCGGCTTCTCACCAAAGAACCCGAAGAGCTTTCGAAGCACCTCGTCGAAGATCGGGATCGCTCTCAGAGCTTGGAGGGCCGCACGGTCCGCGGGGTGCTCCCAAGCTCTGGGCGAGATTCCGGTCAGCGATCTGCGGGCACGCGCTCCCGAGCCGGCTTCAGTCGCGTCATGGCCAGACCCGTGCCCTCCCGCCTCGTCATCGTCGGCGTTCGAGGGTTCGTCGGGCCGTCCGTCGTCGGGAGAGACCGGGTTATCGCCCGTCATCGAAGCGCTCCAGTCGCAGGTTCGCGTGAGATCCGCCGGGTCGAGCGTTGGGCGAACGCTCCTACCTTACGGGCTTGGGTCGGGGAAGTTTCATGGGGTCAGAGGCCGGCCAGCGCCTGTTCCAGGTCCTCCAGGAGGTCCGCCTCGTCCTCGATGCCGACGGACACGCGCACGAGCCCGTCCGTGATGCCCATCGCACGCCGACGCTCGGCGGGAACGGAGGCGTGCGTCATCGCGGCCGGAAGTCCGATCAGCGATTCCACTCCGCCAAGAGACTCCGCCAGGGCGAAGATCCGGGTGCCTTCGACCAGCCGCTTCGCCCGTTCGGGAGTACCCATCTCTACCGCGACCATGCCTCCGAATCCGTCCATCTGTCGAACCGCCAAGTCGTGCTGTGGATGGGAGGTGAGGCCGGGATAGTGGGTCTCGTGAACGGCCGGATGCGACTCGAGGAAGCGGGCGACCGCGAGGCCGTTCTGGTTATGAGCGCGCATCCGGAGGTGAAGGGTCTTCGTGCCCCGCAGGACGAGCCAAGCGTCCATGGGACCCGGAACCGCTCCGGTGGTCTTCCTCACGAACCGTATCTCGTCCGCCAGGGAGACGTCGTCGACGACGACCGCACCACCGAGCACGTCGGAGTGGCCATTCAAGTACTTCGTGGTCGAGTGCACGACCACGTCGGCGCCGAGCTCCAGGGGGCGCTGGTTGTAGGGCGTGGCGAACGTGTTGTCGACCATCAGGAGTGCCCCGTTCTCGTGCGCGATCTCGGCCATGACGGCGAGGTCACAGAGACGCATCATCGGATTCGTGGGCGGCTCTACCAAGAGGAGACGGGTCTCCGCTCTGAACGCATCCCGAACCCGATCGGGCTCACGCGTGTCCACGAACGCGAACTCGAGACCGAGCCGGGCGAGTACCCGAGTGAACAACCTCGTCGTTCCTCCGTAGGTGTTCTCCTCGCTCACGACGTGATCCCCGGCCGAGAGTGTCTTGAGCACGGCCTCGATCGCAGCCAGCCCGCTAGCGAAGGCGATCCCGTGCGCTCCGCCCTCGAGCGCGGCGAGGTTTCTCTCCAGAGCCTCCCGGGTCGGATTCTGCACTCGGGCATACTCGTAACCCAGATGACGACCCAGCTCCGGCTGCACGTAGGTCGAGGTCTGGTAGATGGGTGGCATGATCGCACCGGTCGTAGGATCCGGCGTCTGTCCGCCGTGGACGGCGCGGGTTCCGAATCCGGCGTATCGCTCCAGTCGGCTCATGTGGGCTCTCGGGACGGGGTTCATTCTCGAGTCCGGCGCGGGCCGGAAGCTATTCGGGAGACCGCACACGGCGCCACCGAAAAGGACGTTGACACGCCTCTGCCCTGTCGTGAACCTTCAAACCGTTCGTCCCGCATATATGCTTCGGGGTCGGATCACCCCCGTCCCCTTTCGCGAGGCTCAGATCGATGCCCGTCCCTCTCCCGGGCGACCTCATGGTCAGCGTGTCCGGCTTCCGTGGAAAGGTCGGATCGTGTCTGACCCCAGAGCTGATTGGCTCACTCGCCGCGGCGTTCGGGGTGTTCCTGTCCGAGGATGGCGCGAGCGGTCCGGTGTACCTCGGGCGGGACTCGCGCACGTCCGGCCGCATGTTCGCCCAGTCGGCGAGCGCAGGACTCGTCAGTGTCGGACGCGACGTGGTGGATCTAGGAGTCGCCCCGACCCCGACGATCCTCCTCGCGGCCGAGCGGGGCCAAGCAGCCGGGGCCCTGGCGGTGACGGCCAGCCACAACCCGGCGGAGTGGAACGCGCTCAAGTTCGCGGGCTCCGACGGCAGCTTCCTCGAACCGCAGCGGATGCGAAGATTCCAGGGTCTCCTTGATGAGACCCCGATTCCGCGAGCACGTTGGGACGAGCTGGGCTCCATCCATGAGGACGTGGGTTCCATCCAAAGGCACGTGGACGAAATCCTGGGCCTTCAGGTGCTCGAGGTCGAACGAATTCGACGGCGTGGTTTCAGGGTCGCCGTGGACTGCGTTCGGGGCGCCGGTGGGCTCATCCTTCCCCCACTCCTGACGTCCCTGGGCTGCGAGGTCACCGGGATGGGTTTGGAGCCGGACGGGCGCTTCCCGCGGGACCCGGAGCCCACCGCGTCGAACCTCGTCGAGCTGGGGGATCTGGTCCGGACCACCGGAAGCGAGATCGGTCTTGCCGTGGACCCGGATGTCGACCGGCTTTCGTTGGTCGATGCGGACGGCAAGCCTCTCGGGGAGGATATGACGCTGGGTCTCTGCGTGGCCGTCGCGCTGGGCCGTCGAGTGGGCCCGGTGGTCACGAACCTCTCGACCTCTCGCATCATCGAAGACATCGCGCGCGAGGGTGGCGCGCCCCTCGTACGCGTGCCGGTCGGTGAGGTCAACGTCTCCCGACGGATGCGCGCGGAGGGTGCGGTGATCGGTGGGGAAGGGAATGGGGGCGTGATCCTACCGGACCTGCACCTGACCCGCGACGCGCCACTCGCATGCGCCCTCGTTCTTCAGCATCTGGTGGATGCGGAGAGCGGGCTTCGAGAAGCGGTGGCGCGCTGGCCCGAATACACGATCGTCAAAGAGAAGATCGACTTCCCGAGGGCTCAGATCGACTTGGCCTACGCGCGATTGGCGGAGCGCATGCCCTCCGCCGAGATCAACCGGGACGACGGGCTGCGCCTCGACTGGTCGGCCGACGGACAGTGGCTTCACGTGCATCCATCCGGGACCGAGCCGGTCGTCCGGTTGATTGCGGAAGCCCGAACAGAGAAGGCGGCCCGCGAGATCATCTTGCAGGCACGGGACTTGCTTCTCGATCTTCGGAAGGTCTGAGCCCGATCGCCGGAGCCACCTGACACGCGGGAGCAGCATAGGAAATGTGCGGGATCGTCGGATACGTTGGACCCCAGCCAGCCTCGCCCATTCTACTCGAGGGGCTCAAAAGACTGGAGTACCGAGGGTATGACTCGGCCGGTGTGAGCATCGTCGGAATCGAGGGGATCCTCCACACCGTGAAGGCCCCGGGTAAGCTCGACAAGCTCGAGGCGTTGCTCGAAGCCCAGCCGCTCAAAGGCACCTGTGGCATCGGACACACCCGTTGGGCAACTCACGGAGCGCCCAACGAGATCAACGCGCACCCGCACACTTCGCTCGACGGGACGATCGCGGTGGTTCACAACGGCATCATCGAGAACGCCGGGGTGCTTCGTAAGGGTCTGGAAGCCGAGGGTGTCGAGTTTCGGAGCGAGACCGACAGCGAGGTCTTGGTTCATCTGATCGACCGGATGTGGCCAGCGGGAGGGAAGCTGGAGGATGCCGTCGTAAAAGCTCTGGAGCAGGTGATCGGGGCCTACGGTATTGCCGTGGTGAGCTCTCGGGATCCCCGAAAGATCGTCGGTGCGCGACACGGATCCCCCCTCCTCGTCGGTGTCGGGGAAGGCGAGATGATGGTTGGATCGGACGCGGCGGCCGTCATCGCTCAAACCCGCAACGTCGTGTACCTGGACGACGGGGACTACGTCGTCGTGACCGCCGACGGGTACCGGGCTCGACAGCTCCACCACGGCACGGTCCAGCGTCCGGTACACGAGGTCACCTGGGACCTCGGCGCGATCGAGAAGGGCGGCTTCGATCACTTCATGCTGAAGGAGATCTTCGAGCAACCCGAGACCCTCAGGGACGTGACTCGAGGTCGATTGCTGGAGGAGGACGGAGACGCGAAGCTGGGTGGGATCACCATTCCCGATGAGGAGCTACTCGAGGTCGATCGGATCGTCATTACGGCCTGTGGCACGTCCTGGCACGCCGCCCTGATCGGCGAATACATGCTCGAAGACCTCGTTCGCATTCCGACCAAGGTCGAGTACGCGTCGGAGTTCCGATACAAGAGCCCGGTGATCGACTCCAACACGCTCGTGATCGTGATCAGCCAATCCGGCGAGACCGCCGATACACTGGCGGCGCTCAGGGAAGCGAAGCGTCGCGGGGCGAGAGTGATGGGAATCGTGAACGTGGTCGGCTCCACCATCGCCCGCGAGACCGATTTCGGAATGTATCTGCACGCCGGCCCCGAGATCGGCGTGGCTTCGACCAAGGCGTTCACGAGTCAGGTGGCCGCCCTGGCCCTCTTCACGCTCTATCTCGCACGTCGTCGTGGCTTTCCGATCCTCGAAGGGCGGAGGCTGGTCAAAGCCTTCCAGGCCCTTCCCGGCCAGGTCGCAACGATCCTCGAGCAGAACGACGCGATTCGAACGCTGGCGGAGGAGTACAAGGACGCTCCCAATTTCCTGTATCTGGGACGCGGGGTTCAGTTCCCGGTTGCCCTCGAAGGAGCTCTGAAGTTAAAAGAGGTAAGTTACATTCATGCAGAAGGATATCCGTCCGCGGAAATGAAGCATGGGCCGATTGCGCTCATCGATGAAGCGATGCCGGTCGTGTGCCTGGCTCCGCGCGACGCGGTATACCGGAAGGTGGTGTCCAACATCGAAGAGGTTAAGGCGCGTGCCGGCCGAGTCGTCGCGATCGTGAACAACGGGGCGCAGGAGCTTGTGGGGAAGGTGGACCACTTCATCTCCGTGCCGGAGACTCACCCCTACCTCCTACCCATCCTTACGGTGATTCCCCTCCAGCTGCTGGCCTACCACATTGCGGTCTTGAGAGGCTGCGACGTGGATCAACCCAGAAACTTGGCCAAGTCCGTAACCGTGGAATGAGGGTCGTTCTCCAGCGCGTCTCCGAAGCGTCGGTGACCGTGGAGGATCGAATCGTGGGGTCGATCGGGCGCGGTATCGTGCTCCTGGTCGCCTTCATCGACGGCGACGGATACGATCAGCTGGACTGGATGGCGCGCAAAGTCGGCGGCCTCCGAATCTTCAATGACGACGAAGGAAAGATGAACCGGTCCCTGGACGAGATCGGCGGCGGCACGCTGGTCGTGAGTCAGTTCACCCTCTACGGCGACACCCGGAAGGG
>JAHEKL010000167.1 GCA_024638345.1 Gammaproteobacteria bacterium
GGGACGAAGGATCTGCTCGCCCAGGAAGATTCTCTCGCTCCCCTCCCGCAAACCGAAGGCCCCTAGCGAGAAGACGGACGTCACGCCCGAGCTCCGGACCTCGGCGGTCAGATTGAGGCGGTACAGCCCGCCGGCGCTGCGCTCGAACGGATCGAGTGCCTCGTAGATGCGGCGATTGACGTCGGGACCCAGGAGCTGCGCGGTCTGCTCCTCGGTCAGGCCCGCGGATGGCAGGGGTGGTGGCCGCAGGAATGGTCGGAGCGTGGGAAAGACCAAAAAGGTCCCTTGAAGCCCGGTCTCGTCCAGCACCTCCTCTCCCGGTTGAAGGACGGCCGCCCAGTCCACGCGCTCACCGGGAGATTGCGTGTCCAGGCCGAACAAGCGCAGGAAGGAGATCGGCTCTCCGCTGGGAGCAGTGCGGAAGACCCTCCCACCGCTTTCCTCCCCGAGCGAGATGCTCAGGTCCAGCGAGTATTGATCCACGTCGCTCGAGCCCGACACCCGGTAGACCTGCTTCATCTCCAGATCCCATGTGGGACGGTCGGGCTGGTGCTGAGCCTGCGTCGCGCGTATCAAACGCAGCTCGGGGATCTCTCCCCGGTTGTGCAGCACCTCCGGATCGTAGTCACCGATCCGCTGTCCATTCTGGGCCACGTAGGTGACCGCGAGCGCGTCTCCGGGGCGCAGGGGAGTCTGCAACGCCACCCAGAGACCTGAGGAGTGGAGGTAGTAGTCCTGACCGGGGCGGAGGTACCGGAACCAGCCGGATTCGCGTACGGTCGAGCCGTCGCGATCGAGCACCGCGTCTGCTCGGATGTAGCCCTCGACTTGCTGGCGCAGAACCGGATCCCGCTCCATCCGGTACAGCTGAATCGGAGCGCTTCCAGGGGCGATCCCCACGGGTGCGTTCTCAGGTCTCAGTGAGAGTACGTCGAGATGCGGCTCCCCCTCGATCGCGTCCGGATCGACGAGGAAGAAGAACTGCCCCTGGACGTAATCCGCGTCGTCCAGCACCAGGGTGTCGCGGTAGATGATTCCCGCGTCGGTGCCGATCCCGCCCAGACGAAACTCCCGGGTGCGACGGGCTCCCTGCTGCTGGGCGAAGACGGTCTGAACCTCGACGTCGCCGATCTGTCCGCCGACGAGGACACCGAAATTGCCCACCGGGATGCCCCGCGTGAGAAACCGGGTCTCCGGGAGTGAGAACGTCACATCTCCCACCTCGAGACGCCGCAGGAATTCGCCCTCCTGACCCTGATAGAACACCTGGAAGCGATTCGCGCCTGCAAACTCTCGGGTCTGATCGTAGTCCAGATCGACGAAGAGACGGTCCGCGATCGAGCCCGCGGCTTCGAGACCGAATTGAATCTCCGGCTGCAGCTGCGGGATCAGACCGGGCTCGCACGTGACCTGAAGGGAAGCGTCGCAGGGGCGGAAGAGTGCCCAGTCGCCCCCGAATTCCGCTCGTGCCCCGAATCTCACCGCCAGGTCCGACAGCGCTGATGGGAGCTCGGTGGTGGGTGTCTGCGCGGTCGCAGGAGTCGCATACGCCGCCAAGACGGACCCGAGGAGGATCGTCAGTAACGGAGTGGCCGCGCGTCGGTCGAATCCAAGCCCGCATCGGCCTGGACCACCCGAGTGATCGAAGGGTAAGACAGCCTTTCGTTCAGGCATTTGGGACGAAACCCAGCCTCGCCGGGAGATCGACGGGAGCATGAAGATCGTCACGCGCTATGTCATCCGGGCCCACATCGGTCCGTTTGTCTTCGCGTTCACGGCGCTCACGGGTCTAATCTTCCTCAATGCGGTCGCACAGCGATTGGACGATTTGGCCGGCCGCGGGCTGGGCCTGGCGGTGATTGGAGAGTTCTTCCTGCTCTCCCTCCCTCATGTGGTCGCGTTGACTTTCCCGATGTCGATCCTCGTGGCCACGCTCTACGCTTTCTCGGATCTGACCGGGAACAACGAGGTGGCCGCAATGGCCTCCGGAGGGATCCACCCCATACGGCTGATCATCCCGCTGGTCGGTGTCGGTCTGGCGCTCGCGGGGACCGTGTACTTCTTCAACGATCAGGTCCTACCGGAAGCAAACCATCGGTTAAGTTCCCTGCTCACCGACATCGGAAGCAAGAGTCCCACCCTGGAGCTGCGTGAAGAGGTCGTCAACGAGATCCATACGGACGACGACACGAAGTACTTCCTCCGCGCCAGCGCGATCGACCCGCAGACCAACCGGCTCGAGGACGTAACGATCTTCGACCTGAGCGAAACGGGCGCGTCCAGAACCATCACGGCCGAGCACGGACGAATGGCGTTCACCGCCGACCTACGTGACCTGGTCCTGACGCTCGAGGACGGTGTCGTATTCGAGATCTCCGACGCGAGACCCGGGATTTTCCAGCGGCTCAGGTACGAGACTCAGATCCTTCCGCTGCGTGGCGTCGCCCAGGAGCTCGAGCGGCAGGCCGGTGGGAGTCGGAGTGACCGGGAGATGACGGTCGCCATGCTTCGCGCGGAGGCGGAGAGCGGCCGAAGTCAGCTCCGCACGGTCATGGAAGAGAGCCTGGAAGCTTCGCGGAGCGGAGTGGAGACGGCTCTCCGTGGATTGACGCCGGAGGAGCTCGCGGCCGAGCCCGCTCCGCCCGAGCTCTCGCAAGGCACGCAGGGAGCCCCGCAGGGTGAGGTCACATCGGCGACCATGACGAGGGGGGTATCCAGCGCCCTGAGAATCAATCGGGCTCGCTGGGACGTCTATCGACTCTCCGTGGCTCGCCATCTCGTGGAAATCCACAAGAAATACGCGATCTCCTTCGCGTGCATCATCTTCATCCTCCTGGGGCCGCCGCTTGCGATGAGGTTCCCTCAGGGCGGGGTGGGCATGGTGATCGCGGTGTCCGTCGGGATCTTCTTCGTCTATTGGGTGGGACTGATCGGAGGGGAGCGCTTCGCGGACGAGGGTCAGGTGAACCCGGTCGTGGCCATGTGGGCGGCCAACGCGGCCCTGCTGGCCACGGCGATCTTCTTCCTCTGGAACGTCGCCGATCGGGTTTCGACCAACCGTGGCAGCTTCTGGTCCGAGCTCGGTAGCCGAATCCGAGGCACGGTCGGCGGACTGCTCAAACGCGGCGGACCCGGCGTCTCCAGCACCGGAGTCGGATCATGAGGATCTTGGACCGTCTGATCGTTGGGACGTTCCTCAAGCTCTTTCTGATCTTCATCTTCAGCGCCCCCCTGCTCTTCATCCTCGGCGATGTCACCGAGAACCTGGACCGCTATCTCGCGGCGGGCGTCTCTTTTCAGGACACGCTCGTCTCCTACGCATACGAGTATCCCAAGTTCTTCTTCTGGTCGTTCCCGATCGCCGCGATGCTGGCCACGGTGTTCACGATTCAGCCCATGACCACCCACCGGGAGATCATGGCGGCGAAATCCGGGGGGGTCTCGTTCTACCGGCTCGTTACTCCGTTGCTGTTGATGGGACTAGTACTTACAGGCATCGACCTTGCGCTCGCAGAAATCGCTCCACGATCTACGAGGATCGCGGGGGATCTCCGCGGGGATCGGCAACTCGGACAGTCCTGGCGAAGCGACTTCGTGTATATCACCGACCACGGCGAATCGCTGAGTGCTCGCCGTCTGACCGTGGATGACGGCCGGATGGTAGGCGTCTCGCTTCAGAGCCTCCCCCGTGAGCCGGACGCGCCCGTGACGTACATCCAGGCAAGCATGGCGCGCTGGTGGGAGGGGAACGGGTGGCTGTTCCAAGAGGGCTACCGGCGTGAGGTGTACCCGGACGACACCGAGACGACCGTCGGCTTCGAGAGCCACCTCGTCCGTACGATGACGGAGCGGCCCGCCGATCTACTCGAGGTCGTCCGCGACGAGGACGAGATGACTTACGGAGAGCTGAAGCGGTTCAGCGATCGTCTGCTACGGTCGGGCGGGCAGGTCGGGAGAACGCGTACCAAGATGGAGGAACGGATCGCCATTCCCGCTGCCACCTTCATCATCATGCTCTTCGGGGCACCGCTGGCCACCTCGTCCCGACGGGGTGGACCTGCGTTCGGCGTCGGATTGTCGCTCGCAACCACGATCGTCTACATGGCGTTGCTCAGGGTATCTCAGAATCTGGGTTACGCGGGCACTCTGGACCCGATGACCGCCTCGTGGCTACCGAACGTGGTCTTTTTCGTGGCCGGAGTGGTCCTGCTCAGGAGGGTCCGGACCTAGGGTCGTCCTCGGAACGTCCAAGCAGCGCCGCTCGGTTCAGGGAACGCACGAAACCGGGAGTCAGCCGACCTTCGCAGATCTCCTCGACCGGGCCTCTCAGCGTCACCTCGAGACCGGCGGTCACCGTGACGGCGAGCGTCCCCCCCTCCATCAGAACCGAGATCGGGCCGGGCTGTAGTCGTCCGGTGGCGACACCGGCGACGGCGGCCGCGCACGAGCTCGTGCCAGACGCGCTCGTTCTTCCCACTCCTCGCTCCCAGATTCCGATCTCGATCCGATCCCGACCCAGCACCTCGACGACCTGCACGTTGATCCCCTCATCGAAGGCGCCGTGACGGGAGAGGAACGGGCCCAGCTCCTCCAGCGCGGCCTCCGACCGTGCGGGGGGGAAGACGACCGCGTGAGGATTGCCCATCGACACGGGGGTGAACGCGATCGGCCCGTGGCTCGGGTGCACCACGCGGCCCTCCTCGTCGAGTAGGTCCGAGTTCGCCCTCACGTGCTCGAGTCCCAACCGAGCCTCCCCCATCGCGACCTCGACGTCGTACCTGCCGACGTCGTCCGCCCCGTGGACCGTCATCGAAATGCGGCTTCCGCCGATCTCCACCTCGAACGGGCCCTCGGCCACGGCGCCTTCACGTAAGAGATGAGATGCGAGGACCCGGAGACCGTTTCCGCTTCGCTCGAACTCCGTGCCATCGGGGTTGAAGCCCCGGACCTCGAACACCCGGTTCGAGGGTTCTCGATCCGCCAGCACGAGGAGACCGTCCGAACCGATCCCCGTTCCCCGACGACAGATTTTCCGGATCGTGCTTGGTGAAACCCGCCATCCCCCCTGCCCCTCGGATCGGCCGAAGACCAGATAATCGTTTCCCAAGCCATGGGCATAGTAGTAGTGCTCATCCGCTCGGAGTCCCGGGCCAAGCGTCTCCATCGACCGATCCCCGGAGCTCACGTCCCGACGGTTCCGACCATGGCCTCGACGGCATCAGGATCGGTCGGCAGCGCGGCCGTCAGCACCTCCGCACCCTCGTCGGTGACGAGCACGTCGTCTTCGACGCGGATACCGATACCGGCAAAGGACGGCGCGGGCCCGTCCGCCGCGAAGTAGAGACCGGGCTCCACGGTCAGCACCATCCCGGGCTCGAGTTTCCTCGAGGCACCGTTTCTGGCGTAGTCACCCACGTCGTGCGTTTCGAGTCCGAGCCAATGCGACGTCCTATGGGGAAAGAAGGGCTTGTGAGCGCCGGTCTCGATCAGCTCGTCCTCGTCTCCGGAAAGGACTCCCAGCCGCTGGAGCCCATGGACCAGAACGCGGACTGTATGGTCGTGCACTTCGGAGATCCGTGCCCCGGGGCGAACGAATGAAATCGCTTCCTTTCGAGCCTCGTCGACGACCGCGTAGACGTCTCGCTGGCGAGCGGAGAAGCGACCGGAGACGGGAGCCGTTCGACTCACGTCGGCCGCGTACATGCGGCACTCCGCTCCCGCGTCCAGCAAGACGAGGTCACCCGATTCCATGCGCCTGGAGTTCTCGACGTAGTGCAACACGCATCCGTTCTCGCCGGACCCCACGATGGTGGCGAATGCGGGTCCCGCGGCACCCAGTCGACGAAACTCAGCCTCCAGATCCGCTTCGGTCTGCCACTCCCCCATTCCAGGACAGAGCCGCGCGAGGGCGGCCTTGAAGCCCTGGACCGTAATCGCGGCCGCCTCTCGCATGGCCACGATCTCAGCGGCATCCTTGCGCAGCCGCAACTCGTCGAGGATGGCGCCGGGGTCCATGATCCCCCGAGGCCCGGTCCCGTGTCTTGCCCCCTTCCTGCGTGCCATCCGAAGGGCGCCGAGCACGCCGGCTTCGGTCCTCGGGCTCGCTTCCAGTCGGAAGAACACACGATCTGCCCCCGAGAGAAGCTCGGGCAGATCTCCGTCCAGCCGGTGGATCGGCCTCGCCTCCTCCACGCCGACCAGGGCTCGCGCTGCATCGGGGCCCGCTCGCGATCCGGTCCACAGCTCGGCGTCGGGGTCTCGCGAACGGCTGAAGAGGACCGTCCGCTCGGAGTCGGCGAAAGCGCGCAGGACGAGTACGGATTCGGGCTCGGTGAACCCCGTGAGATAGAAGAGCTCGGAGTCGGGTCGGTAGGGAAGCTCGGAGTCTCCGGACCGGTACTGGA
>JAHEKL010000168.1 GCA_024638345.1 Gammaproteobacteria bacterium
TGATCTCGTCCTTCGAGAAGAAGCCGGCGAACGGCCAGATACCCGCGATGGCGAGAGTGGCGATTCCCATGGTGACCCAGGTGACCGGCATGAATCGTCGAAGGCCGCCCATGTTCCGCATGTCCTGGGCATCCCAGTCGCTGTGCGTGGCATGGAGCGCGTGATGCATGGAATGGATCACGGCCCCCGCCCCCAGGAAGAGGAGCGCCTTGAAGAACGCGTGGGTCATCAGGTGGAAGACTCCCGCGGCGTAGGCCCCGGCTCCGACTCCCAGGAACATGAATCCGAGCTGAGACACCGTGGAGTACGCGAGGACCTTCTTGATGTCGTACTGCTGGAGGGCGATGGTGGCCGAAAAAAGCGCTGTCACCGCTCCGGTTGTGGCCACGGCAGCGGAGCCCCACGGCGCCATCGCGAAGAGGACACCCGCCCGAGCGATCAGATAGACGCCGGCGGTGACCATCGTGGCCGCGTGGATCAGAGCGGATACCGGCGTGGGGCCGGCCATCGCATCCGGCAGCCAGACATAGAGGGGAACCTGCGCGCTCTTTCCGATCGCGCCCAGGAGGAGAAAGAGGGCCGCCCCGGTCACGACGGCTCCACCGTACGGCAGCAACTCGGGCGCCGACTCGAACACCCCGACGTAGTCCACCACGCCCAGGTGAGCGAAGAGGAGGAAGATCGCGAGTAGAAACCCGAAGTCCCCGATCCGATTGACGATGAACGCCTTCTTGCCGGCGTCCGCCTTCTCCGAATCCTCGAACCAGAACCCGATCAGCAGGTAGGAGCAGAGCCCCACCCCCTCCCATCCCACGAACATCACAGGGAAGCTGGCACCCATCACGAGTACCAGCATGAAGAAGATGAAGAGGTTCAGGTAGCAGAAGTATCGTGCATAGCCCGGATCCTCCCGCATGTAACCGATGCTGAACAGGTGGATCAGAAACCCGACCCCGGTGATCACCATCATCATGATCAGCGACAGCTGGTCGAGCTGGATTGCCGCGTCCACGCTGAAGCTTCCGGCCGACATCCAAGTCCAGTACCGGAGGACCAGGGGCTCGTGGGGCTCGGCCGCCAGCATCGACAGGAAATTCAGGATCGTGAGGAGGAAGGCAGCGCCCACGACCCCGGGGCCGATCCAGGTCGGAAGCGAGTGCGTCAGGCCGCCGGCCGCGGGGACCGACGGCTCGACGTGCGAAGAGTGGCTCTCGCCGTCCCCACCCGCACCTCGGAGAACCGCTGCGCCTCGGCTCCCATTCACCAAGGCGAGAACCCCGTTCACTAAGAATCCCAGCAGCGGGAGCAAGAGGATCAGACCCGGAAGGGTCGGCTCGAAGCCCCCCACACCCGAGGAGGGCTCGACCTGGAGAAGCGCGGCGAGGAGACTCGGGCTCGTCATCCGGTCACCACTTCAGCAAGCTGAAGTTCTCCACGTTCACG
The DNA here is from genome assembly GCA_024638345.1 of Gammaproteobacteria bacterium. Taxonomy (GTDB): domain Bacteria; phylum Gemmatimonadota; class Gemmatimonadetes; order Longimicrobiales; family Gaopeijiaceae; genus JAAXGI01. Next base: position 1,444 of record JAHEKL010000168.1, read on the forward strand.
CTTTGGTAGTGACGGAAGATCGAAATGATGATAGCCAGGCCCACGGCCGCCTCGGCGGCCGCCACGGTCATCACGAAGAAGACGAACAGCTGCCCCTCGATTCCCAGGTATCTGGAGAGCGCCACGAAGGAAAGGTTCACCGCATTCAGCTGCAGTTCTATGCAGAGGAATACGATGATCGCGTTTCTTCGGATCAGCACGCCGAAGGCACCGATGACGAAGAGGAGCGCGCCCAGCACGAGGGATTCGGCCAACACGGCTCAGGCCCTCTTCTTGGCGAGGGCGACCGCTCCGACCAGGGCGACCAGCAGCAGGACGCCCACGAGCTCGAAGGCAAGGACGTAGTCGGTGAAGAGCGGGCGGGCGATCGCCCCGACGATCCCCTGCTCCTGCAACAGGCGATCCATCCCTTCGGGACCCGGAAAGAACTGATAGACGGGGTTCTCTTCCGCGCCGCGCACCTGACCCGCCAACACACCCGCCAGGGTTCCGACCACCCCGAAGGAGAGAAATGCACCGAGCCCACGCTTCACGTCCGGCTCGTAATCGTGTCCCAGGTTCAGGAGCATGATCACGAAGAGGAACAGGACCATGATCGCGCCGGCGTAGACCAAGACCTGAATCGCGGCCAGAAAGTGCGCTTCGAGCAGGACGAAGATGCCCGCGACGGAAGCCAGCGTTCCCACCATGAACAACAGGCTGCCGACCGGATTCGTCTGAAGCACCACCCCGACCGCTCCGCCGACGGCCATGGTCGCCAGGATGAAGAAGATGACTTCACCCATGAAACGTCAGTACTCGGTTCCCGGTCATTCCGAAACCGGGTCTGAGGGATCCCACAGGAGCGTGCTCGGATGGTCCTGAGCCATCAAACGATCGAGGTCGTAGACGAAGCGCTCTCGAGTGTACTCCGAGTTCTCGAAGTGGACGCCCACGTGGATGGCTTCCACCGGACAGACCTCCTGGCACATCCCGCAGAAGATGCAGCGAAACTCGTCGATCTCGTAGACGATCGGATACCGGTTCCCCATGTCGTCCTCTCCACCCACCAGGCGGATACAGTTCGCCGGGCAGACCGTGGGACAGAGACCGCACGCCACGCACTTCGGCCGTCCGTCCGCATGCGTCTCCATGACGTGCGTTCCGCGCCAACGTGGCGAGATCTCCGGACGCTCCTCGGGATACTCGAGGGTCACCTTCGTGGGATTGATCATGTGCTTGAAGGTGATGGCCATACCTTTAAGCGTAGCACGAAGATAGGACGAAGACCCCTCTGAGGGTCGCCGCATCACCTTGACCGTCGCTGCCATGGTCCTACTCCCCCTCCAGCCGCGCCGCGACCACCGGGGTCGCGAGCCGCTCCGTTGGTGTAGCCGGGTGCATCGTACTACCGCTGATCGAGCGATCCCTCGGCGCGGCAGCGCCCGTGATGATCCGGTCCCGATCGACGAAAAAGACGAAGACGATCGTGGCGAGAGCGCTCACCGCGGTCAGGGCGAGACCGAACAGCAGACCTTCCACCCCCAGCTGGTCGAGGGCCAGCACGGTGATCGCCACGAGCATGACGTAGGCGAGCGCCGTGGGGAGCATGACCTTCCACCCCAGGTGCATCACCTGATCGTACCGGAATCGCGGAAGCGTCCAGCGTACCCAGATGAAGACGAGAACGAAGAACGAGGTCTTCACGGCGAACGCGAGGAAGGTCACGAGCGTCTTCCACCAGGCCGGCGACGCCAGGATCGGCTCTCCCGTCTCCGCGAATCCCGAGATGAGAGCACCCTCGTACCAGAACATGTGGTCTCCGTCCCAGAACGGGACGCTCCAGCCCCCGAGGAACAGCGTCGCCATGAGCGCGGAAGCCGTGAGGATGTGAGAATACTCGGCGATGAAGAACATCGAGAACTTCATTGCGGAATATTCCGTGTGGTATCCGGTGATCAGCTCGGACTCCGCCTCCGGAAGATCGAAGGGCAGACGGTTCGTCTCGGCGAAGGACGAGACCACGAACAGGATGAAGGCCAGAGAGAGGGGCACCGCATACCAGAGGCCGAGCTGCTGCTGCTGCCAGACGATCTCTGTCAGTGTCACGTTTCCCGCCAGAATCAGCACCGGAATGAGGGAGAGCCCCAGCGCGACCTCGTAGCTGATCATCTGCGCCGAAGAGCGAACCCCGCCCAGCAGGGCGTACTTGTTGTTGGACGACCACCCCGCGAGGAAGAGCCCGTAGACTCCGAGCGAGGCCAAGGCCAGCACGTAGAGAAGCCCGATCGGCAAGTCGGCCACGATCATGTCCACGACCCCCCATCGAGTGGGGAGTGGCGCCGCAAAGGGAATGACGGCGAACGTCACCAACGCGGGCGTGACCGAGAGCGCGGGGGCCAAGATGAAGAAGAAACGATTCGCGGTGGCCGGCAGCGTCTCCTCCTTGAGGATGTTCTTGATCCCATCGGCGATGGGCTGAAGCAGACCGAAGGGCCCGACTCGATTCGGGCCCAACCGATCCTGGATGAACGCTGAGACCCGCCGCTCCGCCAGGGTCATGTAGGCAACCGCGAGCAAGATCACGCTGAAGACCGCGATCACCTTGACCGCGGCGAAGACGACGAATGCCGTGGGGCTGAGCTCCTGCACCGGTCAGCCTCCCTCGGCGCCCTGTAGGGCGGGGTCACGCTTCGCTCCCCGGGTCCCGATCGAAGCGAAGTCCAGCCCGATGAAGTCCTCGACGAGCCGGGAGAAACGCTCGAAGGCCTGGTCTGTGCCCGTCGGGGCCACTTCGTCGTGCGAGATCGACGCGGCCAGGAGCCCCAGTACGCTCCACGCTGGACGTGAGGAGCCCGCCGGGGTCAGACCCGGCCAGAACCTCTGTACACGACCCTCGAAGTTGGTGAACGAACCCTCCTGCTCCGCGAACGTGGTGATCGGTAGGATCGCGTCCGCTGAGTGCGCCCCAGCCGTCGGGTAGCTGCCCAGGTACAAATAGCAGGAGGCCCGCTCCCCGAAGGCCTCGTCCAGGTCGGTCAGCTCGTCCCCGACCACCACCAGGATCCCCTCGTGGTCCCGAGCCACCTCGAGACCGCCCGACGCGTCGTCCGTCCCGACGCGCTTCATCCCCAGCCGATCCGCACCGCCGGAGTTGGGTGCGAGATCGCGGCGTCTGGAAAGCCGCTCGAAGCCCGGGAGCGGGATTTCTTCCTCGGCCCTGGGGGAGCGATAGACGATCTCCCCGTCACCCAGGAGTGCGACCAGCGCGCGGAGCTGAGCCAGATCTTCGTTCGAGGCGAACGGAGAGGCGATCGCGAGGACACCGTCACCCCGTTCCAGCGCTTCGCGGAGACCTTGGACCGCCAGCTCGATCGCCCCTGTCCACTCCACGGGACGCTGTTCCCCGGGCGCTCCAGTCCGGGGCTCCGTCAATCGGTCCGGTCGGTTCATCCACTCGTACCGATGCCGGCCGTAATCGCACATCCAGTGACCGTTCACATCGGGATTCAGCCGAGGCTTGAGCCGGTGAACCGCGTTGTCCCGAGTGTGGAGATCGATGTTGCAGCCCTGGGCGCATCCGGGACATACGGAGGGCGTGTGCTCGAGGTCCCAGGCCCGTGCCTTGTGGAGGAAGTCCTTGGAGACGAGCGCCCCCACGGGGCAGATGTCCACGATGTTCCCCGCGTAGGGCGAGCCTTCGACGCCCTCCTCGAAGAACGTGTCGATGATCGAGCGGTTTCCGCGCTCGACGACCGTCAGGAGGGGATCCTGCGCAACCTCGTCCATGAATCGGACACAGCGTGTGCACATGACACAGCGATCCCCGTAGAACAGGACGTCTCCCCCGAAGTCGTCGCGCCCGAAAACCCGCTTGGGCTCGCGGCTCCTCCCGTGCTTCCGTCCCTCCGCGAAGACGTAGTCCTGAAGCTTGCACTCGCCGGATTGATCGCAGATCGGGCAGTCGAGCGGGTGGTTCGCGAGATAGAACTCGAGGACCCCCTGCCGCATGGACTTCGCCCTTTCGCTCTCCGTGTACACGACCTGCCCCTCCTGCACGGCCGTGACACACGACGGGCTCAGCTTGGGCGCGCCTTCCACCTCGACCAGACAGAGGCGGCACTGCGCGGGAGAGCTGAGCCCGGGATGATAGCAGTAGTGCGGCACCCGGGTCCCGACCGTCTCCGCCGCCTGGAGGATCGTGGTACCCGGAGGCACGCTCACCTGTCGACCGTCGATCGTCAGAGTGACCCGATCCCCCGCTCCGTTACCGCTCATCTCATGCCGCCCCCACCGCCTCGCCACGTCGGATGAGGGCCAGGTAGTCGTCCTTGAACTTCTCGATGGAGGACTTGACCGGGGCGGCGGCGGAGTCCGAGAGGACGCAAATCGTCGTCCCCGTCATCTGGTCACCCAGATCGAGGAGGGTCTCGAGGTCCTGCTCGGTCCCCCTTCCCTGTTCGATGCGGAGCAGGACCCTGGAAAGCCATGTCGTCCCCTCCCGGCACGGTGTGCACTGCCCGCACGACTCGTGTGCGAAGAAGTCGACCATCCGTCTCACCTGCTTGACGATGTTCGTGCTGTCGTCCATCACGATGACGGAGGCGCAGCCCAGCATGGACCCGCGCTCGATCACGCCTTCGTAGTGGAGCTCGCACCCATCGCACTCCTCCGCGTTCATGATCGGGACCGAGGCACCGCCCGGAATGACGGCCTTCAGGCGCCGTCCCTCTCGTATTCCACCGCAGACGTCTTCGATGAGATCGTTCATCGGGAAGCCCATCGGAAGCTCGTAGTTCCCCGGTCGTCGAACGTGGCCGCTGACACAGAACAGCTTGGTGCCCGGGCTCTTCTCGGTTCCCCACTGGCGGTACCACTCCGCGCCGTTTCGGAGGATGTGCGGGACGGCGGCGAGGTGGTTCGCGAGCACGGCGACGTCTTCGAGCCGGTCGCGCAAGGGCGGAACCCGGAAC
>JAHEKL010000169.1 GCA_024638345.1 Gammaproteobacteria bacterium
GGTGAGGATGGCCGGTTGGGCGTTGGAGGTGAGGACCAGCTGCGACTCCGGTCCCTCCCACATCAGCCGTGACAACTCGAAACCCAGGACCTCGTCCGCGCGTCGGAAGGTCTCCGCGGCTGTCGGGAAGGCGCTGGCCAGTTCTCGCCCCATCCCCAGGTACTGAGAACCCTGCCCCGGAAAGAGCAAGGCGGTCGAAGCGGAGGTCACGCTCCCCTCTGCCGCGAATCCTCGGCGTCCTCCGCGAGCTCTCTGGCAATGTGGCCCACCATGTCCAACCGGACCGCCTGCACGGCTACGCTGATCGCGTTCTGAACCGCCCGGGGAGGTGAATGACCGTGGCAGATGATCGACACACCGTTCACTCCGAGGAGAGGTGCTCCCCCGTACTCGGTGTAGTCGAGCACACGAAAGACCTCTTTCAAGTCCTTCGGTCGGCCCTCCCGCTCCATTTCCTTGGTCAGTAGACCGATGATGAACTCCGCCACCGACTCGTAGAACTTCAGGAGGACATTGCCCACGAACCCGTCGCAAACGAGCACGTCGCAGGCGCCATCGATGATGTCCCTACCCTCGATGTTTCCGACGAACGTGAGGTTGCTCTGCTCGAGGAGCGCATACGCCTCGAGGGACAGCTCGTCTCCCTTGCCGGGCTCTTCGCCGATGTTCAGCAGGCCGACCCTCGGCTGTTCGATCCCCATCAGGTCCTGGGCATAGATCGTTCCCAGGTGAGCGAACTCGAGCAAGTGATGGGGCTTGCAGTCGACGTTGGCCCCTGCGTCGAGCATCAGGGTCGGTCGGCCGGCCGTGGGCAAGAGCGTTCCGATCGCGGGGCGCGCCACTCCCGGAAGAGGACGAAGCAGGATCAGCGAAGCGGCCATGACCGCGCCGGTGGAGCCGGCGCTGACGAACGCGTCGACCTGACCTTCCTTGTGGAGACGGATTCCAGTGACGATGGACGAGTCGGGTCGACGTCGAACGGCCTGGACCGGAGAGTCGGCGGGAAGGATGCGCTCCGGCGCGTGGACGACCTCGATGCGCTGCCGTGCGCCGGGTTCGACGTCCGAAAGCCCGGCTTCGATGGCTTCCCGGTCACCGATGAGGACGAGCGTGAAGTCGTCCGGGTGGCCGTCCAAAGCCAGGATCGCCCCGGCGATCTCGCTGGCCGGCGCCTCGTCCGTGCCCAGGCAATCGAGGGCGATGCGCACCGACCGTTTCCCCGTCAGTCGATCTCTACCTCGATGACCGCCTCGTCACGATAGAATCCACAGCCTGGACACACCCGATGCGGCTGCTTCGGGTCTCCGCAGCGCGGGCAGGTGTGCGTCGCCACCGGGCGAGCCTTGTAGTGGGTCCTGCGCTTTCGCTGCCGCTGCTTCGACGTTCGCTTCTTGGGTACCGCCATTTGAGTCCTCGCTTCATTCCTTGTTCAGAGCGCGTAGCGCGTCCCACCGGGAATCCGGCTCCGTCGTGACGCAGTGGCACTGCTCTTCGTTGAGATTCGTTCCACAGTGCGGACAGAGCCCGCGACACTCCTCCTGGCACACCACGTACATCGGCGCCGCCAGTACCAGCTCTTCGCGGACCGCCTCGCCGATCTCGATCGCCTCCGAACCGGGCTCGATGTCACGAACGTCACCGTCGTCGTCCGACCCGAGTGGATCGTCGGCCGACCAGAGGAACTCCAGCTGCTTCTCGAAAGGCCGCTCGACCCGTTCGAGGCACCTTCGACACTCGTGAACGAGGGGCGCTTTCAGCTTCCCGACTGCCAGCACCTGCCCCGAAGCCGTGGTGGACAGCGTGAGGTCCACTTCAGCCGGTCCAGCGAATTCGAGTTCCGCACCCGCCCAGAGGGGGTCGTCCTCCGGGATCGACCGCTCCACCCGCATCGAGCCCTTGCGGCGCAATTCGGAGAGGCTGACCCTGAACATGGCCGGTCAAGACTACCCGGGAACTCGCTTGGTGTCAATGGATTTGGACGGTGTCGAACCCCGCCCGAAGAGAGGCCTGCGAGGTCGTCTCAGAGCGCCAGGAGATCGCTGGTCGAGAAGAAGAAGCCAATCTCGATCTCGGCATTCTCGTCGGAGTCCGAAGCGTGGATCGCATTCCGCTCCTTGGACTCTGCGAATAGGGCCCGGACAGTGTCGGGTGCGGCCTCCGCGGGGTCGGTCGCTCCGATCGCCTCCCGCAGCCTAGGAACGGCGTCATCGGCCTCGAGGACCATCGCCGCGACCGGGCCCGACGTCATGAACGAGACCAGGGACTGGAAGAAGGGGCGTTCACGATGCACGCCGTAGAAGCTCTCGGCTTGTCCGCGGTTCAAGCGGGTCATGCGGAGGGCGCGAATCGTGAAGCCCTCTCGCTCCAAATGGGCGACGATCGCTCCGGTCTTCTTCGATGCCACCGCATCGGGCTTCACGATCGCGAGAGTCAACGACATCGTCCGCTTTCTCCGTATGGGTTCTCAACGAGCGCGCTCAGCGCGCGCCGAGCACTGCCTTCAAAACGGCATCCCTCGTGAGTACGCCCACGATCTCCCCTTCTCGAACGACCGGGAGCTGACTGACGTCGCGATTGGCCATCACCTTCGCCGCATCCAGGAGATCCTGATCCTCCGATACGCACATGACGGTTCGACTCATCACGTCTCGTGCCTTCGCGAGGGACGACCGGTCCGCGTCCTGTCGGACGCCGAGCTGCTCCAGAGCGTGTCGGAGCGCCTCGCCCCCTGTGATTACGCCGAGCACCTGCAGGTCCTCTCCCACGACCGGCAACGATCGCAGCTCCCGACGGGCCATGAGCTCGAGCACCTCGTCCAGCGGGGTGTCCGGAAACACCCGGTACTGGAGCGGAGTCAGTACGTGAACGACCCGAAGGCGCTCCGCCAGATCCAGGTCCATGAGAGCCGCGATCGAGTATATGTCCTCCGAGGAGGCCGCCGCGAGAAGCGCCGAGTGAACCGCCGGATCGCGAAGAGCCCGGACGAGGTTCTCGATCGCGCCGGTTCCGAAGGCCGCCGCCCGGGGGAGCCGAAGCACCAGAATCGCCGTGGGACCTTCTCCCCCGTCCGGGTCCTCGGCTTCCCCCGGGATCGGTTCCGGGGCCACTCCGAGTGCGGCCCACGGCTCGTCCTCCTCTCCACCCCTCAGGTTGAAGACGAGCACCTGCCTCGACACGCGGCGGGCCACACCGCCCTCACCGGCCCGAAGACGGGCGACCAGAGACACGCCGTCCGAAACCCCCCGACCTGCGCCTGCGTCGTGGGGAAGCAGCTGCAGCAATCCCTCGGCTACCGAGCCGACGTTCATGGGGATGTGAATCCGTTCCCCCGTCAGGAGCTCTGCGAGTCGCATGATCCGGGATCGGCCCGACCGAGGGCGCTCGGTCTCGACCGTTAGATCCCCAAGCTCTCCTTGATCAGGTCAGTGATCTCGACCGGGCGAGTGGCCACGGCGACCCCGTTGTCCTTGAAGCTGCGGATCTTCTCCTCGGCCGTGCCCGACGATCCGGATATGATGGCTCCGGCGTGGCCCATCCTCCGGCCAGGGGGCGCCGTCTGACCGGCGATGAAGCCGACGACCGGCTTCCCGAGGTTCTCCTTCGCCCAGGTCGCGGCTTCCTGTTCGTCCGTCCCGCCGATCTCGCCGATCATCACGATGGCCTCCGTATCCCGGTCGTCCCGGAACGCCGACAGACAGTCGATGAAGTTCGTGCCGATGATCGGGTCCCCGCCGATCCCGATGCACGTTGTCTGGCCGATCCCGGCCCTGGTCAGCTGATCGACCGCCTCGTACGTGAGCGTTCCCGACCGGGAGACCACTCCCACCGGTCCGGGGGTGGTGATCTGGGCGGGAATGATCCCGACCTTCGCCTTTCCGGGAGAGATCAGACCGGGGCAGTTCGGTCCAAGGAGTCGGCTCCCGCGGTCCCGCACGAAGGCATTCGCCTTCGACATTTCGAGCACCGGGATACCTTCGGTGATCGCCACGATGAACGCGATTCCCGCATCGGCCGCCTCCATGATGGCACCGGCGGCGAACGCTGGCGGAACGTAGATCACGGAAGTGTTGGCACCCGTCTCCTTTACCGCTCGATCCACGGTGTTGAAGATCGGAACGCGCCCGCCGTTCTCGATCTCGAAGACCTGCCCCCCTTTCCCCGGAGTGACACCCGCGACGACCCGGGTGCCGGACTCGGCCATCTGCAGGGTATGGAACGAGCCGTCACGACCGGTGATGCCCTGAACGACGAGACGAGTCTCGGTGTCGATGAAGACGGCCATCCGCTAGGCCTCCGCCGCGAGTTGGACCGCCCGCTCGACCACTTCGTCCATCGAGGTGAACGCCGAGAACCCGGCCTGGTTCAGGATCTCCATCGCCTCGGTCTCGTTGGTCCCGGTGAGCCGGATCACGATGGGTGGATCGATACGGGTCGTTCGAGTCGCCTCGACGATCCCTCTCGCAACATCGTCACAGCGGGTGATGCCTCCAAAGATGTTGAACAGGATCGCCTTCACGTTCGGATCCGAAGCGATGATCTCGAGCGCCGCCACCACCTTGTCGGGGTTCGAGGAACCGCCGATGTCCAGGAAGTTGGCCGGCTCGCCCCCGTAGTATTTGACGAGGTCCATCGTGGCCATGGCCAGACCTGCGCCGTTTACACAGCACCCTACATCTCCATCCAGCTTCACGAACGAGAGGTCCGCCTCTCTCGCCTTCGTCTCGGACGCTGGCTCCGCGCCGACGTCCCGGAGGGTCTCCAGGGCGGGCAGACCCCGAAGCCCGCTGTCGTCGATACTCACCTTTGCGTCGATCGCCTTGACCTCGCCGTCCGCCGTCACGATGAGCGGGTTGATCTCGGCCATCGAGCAGGAGTTCGCCGTGAACGCACGGTAGAGGAGCGTGACGATTCGGGTGGCCTGCTTCGCCAGCTTCGGATCCGAGTAGAGGAAGTCCGCCAGGCGATAGGCTTGATGCCGGAGGAGGCCGTACCGCGGGTCTACGTGCAGTCGCAGGATCGCGTCCGGGTTCGTCGCGGCCACCTCCTCGATGTCGATCCCTCCCTCCGGGGAGACCATGAACACCGGAGACTGAGTTCGCCGATCGACGAGCACTCCCACGTAGGCCTCCGAGGCGATCTCCTCCGCCGCAGTGACCAACACCTTTCCTACGGTCAGCCCCTTGATCTCCATACCGAGGATGTTGGAGGCGTGCTCGCGGGCCTCATCCGCGTGGGTCGCGAGCTTCACGCCACCCGCCTTGCCCCGGCCGCCCGCGTGCACCTGAGCCTTCACGACGACAGTTCCACCCAGCTCTTGGGCGATCCGGGCCGCCTCGTCGGGCGTCGTAGCCACTTCCCCTGCAGGTACGGGAATCCCGACCGCACGAAACAGCTCCTTCGCCTGGTACTCGTGGATATCCATCCGCTCGCCGCCGACTCCGATCGATTGGGCCAAGTCCGTGGGGAGCCTCCGCCCCGCCGGACACTGTCCGCTGCTGTGATCCCGCCCATGTCCGGGGAACGCACGAACCCCCGGGGCAGGTAGTGACTACCCACCGAACCCGGGGGAAAAGACCCGCGAAAGGTACCTCGGCATTCGAGGACGATCAAGCGAGACGACCCCACACCGCGAGGACGGATTCCAACGCCATGTGGAGACGCTCTTCGGGGTCAGCGCGGGACGGCGTCCACCTGCTCCATGAGGATTCCGCGAAGCTCTTCGATCCCTTCCCCGAAACCGATCCAGTCTCCAGCCCTGAGCCGACCCTCCGCTCGCTCCAGCGCGCTCAATGCATCCTCGGCCGCGCTGCTCGTTCCCATGAGGACGCCCTCGAGATCTTCCGTGTCACGCACCATCCCCTCGACTCCGGCCGCCAATGCCGTGATCGCGCCCTCCACCGTGGGGTGCATCACGACTCGCTCCCCATCGCTCACGACGAATCGTCGGATCTCGGGGATCGCGTTGTCGTCCGCTGCGAGGAAGATCGGCTCCATGTAGAAGAGGCTGTTCTCGACGGGGACGAGATGCAGATGCCCCGTCCACACTTGGCTGCCTCCCTGGCGCCAGAGCGAAAACTGCTGGGAGATCTCCGGATCCTGCTCGATCATCGCTTCGATCTGGCTGGGTCCGCGAATCTGCTCCTCGACCGGAGCATCCCAGAGGAGTAGCTCGGGCCCGCTCTCGGGGCTCCATCGGGCAGCAAGAAAGGACGCCAGGTTCTCGCGTCCCTGGGGGACGAAGAGGGTGGAAAGCACGTACGATTCCTGCTCCTCACCCGGAAGCTTGAGCAACGCGTACTCCGGCTGGTATCGTACACCCTGGAAGCCGCCGGACGTAGTTCCTGGCAACTGGGACGTGACCAAGAACTCGCGCGCCAGGGCCCA
>JAHEKL010000170.1 GCA_024638345.1 Gammaproteobacteria bacterium
ACTCAAGACCGTGGCGAGCGCGATGGACGTGGCCCGACCCAGCAACCTCGAGCGCTTGATCGCGATCTTCGACGGGAACGTCGCGGCATTGCAGGAGTGGATCTCTCCTACGTGGCACGAAGATGCCCAGGTCATGGACGCGATGAGGCGCGTTCACGAGGAGGCCGGCTACCTGATGGACCCGCACAGCGCGGTAGGATATCTGGGGCTGAACCAGTATCGTGCAGGACGTTCGAACATGCCGGGCATGATCCTCTCGACCGCCGACCCGGCGAAGTTTCCGGACACCGTGTTGCGCGCAACGGGCCGAACCCCTCCCTCGCGCGAGGACTGGCAGGATCTGGAGGGGAGCGAAGGGGAGGCCCCGAGGTCCGAGGCCACGGTTCGGCTCGGACCCGAGCCGGACTCGCTTCGGAAGCTTCTGCGCACAATCTGACGACCGACGAGTCCACCGCGTCCGGAATCCAAACGTGAGCAGTCCCTACCGACCCATCCCGCTCTCGACCCTGGAGCGTCTCGAGCCAGCCCAGATGATCGATCGGGCGCGGGGCTTTCGTGACGAGCTCAGAAGGCGTCGGACGGTGCGGAGCTACTCCAGCGAACCCGTTCCCTCGGAAGTCGTCGATGCCTGTCTGGAGGCTGCGGGAACGGCCCCCAGCGGGGCGAATCGTCAGCCCTGGCACTTCGCGGTCGTGCGCGATGCGGAGATGAAGCGCCGGATTCGGGAGGCCGCCGAAGAAGAGGAACGCGAGTTCTACCAGAATCGGGCACCCCCTGAGTGGCTGGAGGCCCTCGCCGGTCTCGGCACCGACGAGCGTAAGCCCTTTCTCGAAGATGCTCCCGTGCTCATCGCGGTGTTCGCCGAAAGCTACGAGATGCGAGGGAACCGCAAGATCAGGAACTACTACGTTTCCGAGTCCGTCGGGATCGCGACCGGCTTCTTGATCGCCGCCCTGCACCGCGCGGGTCTGGCCACCCTGACCCACACGCCGAGCCCAATGGGCTTTCTCAACGAGATTCTGGGCCGACCCCCCAACGAGCGACCCTTCCTCCTGCTCGTCGCAGGCTATCCCGCGGCCGATGCGGTGGTCCCCCAGATCACCAAGAAGCCGCTGGCAGAGATCGCCTCGTTCCACTAGAGCCGATCCGACGCACTCCTTCCGCTCTGGCGGTGGGGCCGCCCGCGGAGGCGGTTCCCGTTTTAATCGGCCGATAAGACCGTCCACAGATCATCTGTCACGCGCCCAGTTGGTTCGGGTCAGCGAATCAGACGAACAGGATCGATCAGAGGACGGAGAACGATGAACATGAGAGGCGTAAGAACGGCTCTTCCCATGCTGGCCACGGTGACGCTCGTCGGATGCGGTTCGCCGACCGAGCCGGGCACGATCGATCTCGAGCCCGCAACGCTGGAGGCGGTGGGAGACTCGGCACAGCTCACCGTCGGATCGGCGACGAGCCGCTCGCCGTGGGTGTGGCGGAGCCTCGATCCGGAAATCGTTGCGGTCTCACCGTCTGGAATGGCTCGCGCTCTCGCGCCCGGCTCGGCGACGGTCCGGGCGACCCGAGGGGATCGCGCGGCCGAGACCGACGTGGTCGTCCTCCCACCCACGAATGTCCGGGTGTTGTCCGTGGGCCTTCAGCCGGACGGGCCGAACGAGGAGCGAATGACCCTCCGCCTCTCCAACCTGGGCGGCCGTGGATTCTATAGACTCGAAGCCTGGAGGACACGCGAGGGGCTTTCACCCACCCGAGTCCTCAACCACCTGACCGAGACTCCAGCCGCCGTCGGGATGGTCGTGACGCATCAGGTCTGGCTGCCTCGACCGGAGGGTGGGAGTGAGACGGCGCGTGCCGCCGACTTCTTGGTGGTCTACTCCCGACCGGCGAACGAGCACTCTACGACCGCTCTCTGTGTGCTCCTTCACGGGGAAGGTCGCTGTGTCATCCCCGACGGGGCTTGAATCCGTCGGGGGGTTGGGACGATACGGACGAGGGCCGTTGGCGCTAAAGCCGCTGTGTAGTGACCGTGTAAGACCCGGTCTCGCCCTCGTCTATGCTGGTCGTCTCCACCAGGTAACATCCACGTGCGAGGGACCTCGAGATCTGGGCATCCAGCCCGTTGACGCCACCTCCGGTGTCATCGTCGAAGTCGAGGACGCTGGAGCCCGAGTCCAGTAGCCAAAGGAACGAGTCCACTTCGCCCGAGCGCATGGTGATTTGCACCGTTCCGGCCGTTGACACTGTCAACGCGTACCGGTCCAGAAACGCCCCATCGATGTCCAACTCATCCCCGAGCTGAAGCTGGCCGTTGATCGTGGCCCCGACGGCCAGAGCGACGCCACCCGTGCAATTGAGAGACGGCTCGCCCTGAGTCGGGCTATCTCCTCCACCACATGACGTCAATGATAGTAATGAGATGATCAGCAATGCCTTGAAAAGATGGATATCTCTCATTTCAATGCTCCTGTGTGGGCACTGGCACGATCGTCGGTGCGACACGAGTACTCTCTGGCGGTAACGAGAAGGGGAGGGCGCCTCACTCTTGCCCTCGCCTTACAGCCCTGAAGTCAGGGAGTGAACTCGTCGCTCGTGGTAGCCGTGTGCCACGTCACTCCGTCGGCGAACGGGTTGTTGAAGAGCCCTTGGGCTCCGCTCCATCCCGTTGCGGTGAAGCCCCAGAACGTCTGGGCTCCGGCCTGGAGGCCCCATGCCGGATTCCATCCGGCATGACCCGTGAAGTCCGGTGCCACGATATCCAGCGACGTGGCTCCGTCCAGATATCCCGAGGTGGCCGAAATGAGTAGCCCGTTCCCACCGTCCTGCGAGAAGGACAGCGCGAACCAGCCGTCGTACTCCGGCTGTACCGCGTACATGATCTGCGGCCGCACGTACGGGGTGGTCGCGGCGGTGGACAGGTTCACCGAGTTCAGCTCCGGACCGAGTGTCACCATCTGATCCACCGGTGCGCCCGACATGGCCACCACGGTTCTCCAACTCGTGGAGTTCGGGTTTCCTGCGGTCGTGACGCTGATCAGCTGCAGGTCTCCAGACTGGAACCGGTTCGCCGGAACGGTGGGGAAGGTCCGCATGGTGGACGACGATAGCTGGAAGTCCGTGAAGAAGGTGCCGCCGGATGAGAGATTGGAGGTGAAGAAGAGCGAGCTGGCGAGCGCCATGTCCGCGCCCAGATTGTTGATCGTGAGGTTTCGGGTCTCCGGATCGAAGGCCTCGGCCGAGCCGAAGTCCAGTACGGGCAGAGTGCTTCCGTCCGCTGGGTTCAGGTCGCGTCGGATGATGAGCTTCTTGAGGTCGATGCTGACGTCCATCCCGTTGATCACGAACTCCGACAGCGATGAGACCAGATCCACGACCCCTTCCGGGACCTGGTTGAGCGTGAAGTTGTTGTTTCCGCCCGCGCCCACCACGAGCGCCGTGGCGGACCCGAGGGAGATCGTCGCCTGGTCCTGCTGGCCCAGGCCGGCCACCGAACCCTGCACGGTCTTGGTCGGCGATTCGCCCATGCAGCTCGCACCACCCAGTACGCCCAGCTCGCTCGTCGCGCCGAGGAAGACCTGTACGTCCGCAGAGCCGTTGGCGTCTACCCACGCTACGCCTCCACGTCCGGAGGAGAGGTCGAAGGAGTAGCTGAGGCCATTCGGCTGAGCGGCCATCCAGGGTCCGTTTCCGTCCTTGTAGGCAAAGAAGTCCGGTAGGTCAGCCTGGGTGCAATAGGAGTAGGTGACGTTGCCACCGCCGCCGCCGCTCGCCTGGTTCACCGTGAGGGTGAGTGGCGCCGTCGCATCGCTGACACCCGTGCCGGCCGCGCGAATGGTGACCGTGTAGACTCCGGGCATCGCGGTGGGGGACACATCGATCTGGAGGGTGCCGCTCGTCTCGCCCGATGCGACGCTTTCCGAGTTCGCTGTCACCCCATTGGGAAGCCCTTGTGCCGTCAGCGTGACATCACCAGCGAAGCCTCCCGCCCTGGTGAGAGACGCGTTCACCTGGCCGTTCTGCCCCTGCGTGATCGCGAGCGTTGAGCTCGCTAGCGAGATCGAGATCGAGGGAGACGCTCCACCACCCGACTCGTTGATGGTGAGCGTGAAGGTTGCAGTCGCCGCGCTGACCCCGGTTCCGGTCGCCCGGAGGGTAACGGTGAAGGTCCCCGGCGTAGCCGTCGGAGAGACGTCGATCTGTACGCTGCCCGTCGTCGAGCCCGAGCCGATCGTGCTGGAGCCGGCGGTGACCCCCGAAGGTAAACCCTGTGCGGACAACGTGACCGACCCGCTGAACCCCCCTGAACGACTGAGCGTCACGTTCACCTGGCCGTTCTCGCCCTGGGTGAGCGTGAGTGTCGCGCCGGATATGGTGATGGAGATGGATCCCGAACCCCCTCCCCCTCCTCCGTTCGATGTGGGAGATCCACTGGAGCATGAAGCTGCGAGGAAGAGGCAGCAGGTTGTTGCGAGCGTCCAAATTCCAGCATTGCGCGACATTCGCGGTCTCCGCGTTGAACTCGATGATGCCTGTTTGAAGGGCAGTCCTACGGGAACAACTCCAGGTAGGGCGAGTGATTCTGCGGCACGTAGGTCCGCGCGTCAAGCGGGGCTGGCGATTCCCCCGAGCCGCGGGCCTCCAGTCGTATGGACGACGCCCGACGCACTTTCCTTCCAGATACTGCTGGCATGGTCCCGCTGGGACTCGAACCCAGGACCATCCGATTATGAGTCGGGCGCTCTAACCAGCTGAGCTACGGGACCGGAGGGGCCGGAGACGGCCCGCCCGCGAGAAGCTAGAAAACGCGGCTGCGCCCGGCCACCCCCCCGGGACGGCCCCGACGCGTTGGGTCAGCGCTGAATCTGGTAGCGGAGCCGCGCGGCGACGCCCCGACCCTCCACGTCGAGCCGGTCCGCTCCCTCCGAGGAGAGCTCCTCCACCTCGCCCCCGTGCTCGAACGCGGCTCCGACCAAATGGTCGGCGTAGTCGGGATTCCCGCCGATGAAATCGCGACTCAGGAGCAGGGTGTCGACCCTTCCCTCGCGGACGGCCTGCTCCACCGACTCCGGGCCCAGCGCGCCGCGTCCTCCACTACGTGCCTGGTCGATGACCTCCTGGAGGAGTTCGCCCTGGATCGAGCGGTTGAGATCGGAGGCGGCGCTTTCCAGCGCGTCCTGGACGTCGGCGTCCGCCATCTCGACGCTCATCGAAGATCGCTGCGTGGTCCTTCCGGCCAAGCCCGCTGGCAGGTGCTGGATAGCGTTGGCCGCCTGCTCTGCGACTCCGCCGATCACGACGAGCCCGTCTGGTCCCGCGATCTCGCCCACGACCTCTGCTAGCCGCTTCAGCATCCGCTCCGCGCCGACCTCCAAGAACCGATGTGCCGCATCCGTCCCCGTCCGGCCACGCACGCCGGAGTTGCTCGAGGCCCGCTTGGACACGGTCGCGTCCGTGAGATCTCCGAGAAACGTCTCCGCCAACAGGTCTTTGGATTCGCGGAGCGTCCCGTCCTTGTACTCGAACACACGGGCCCGGCGTGAGTCGACGAGGACTCCGACCACGACGCGGTCCTGCTTGAGGGCTCGAACGTATGGTGCCACGCGGATTCCGGACTCCCAGCGAACGAGGTCGGGCATGGGAACGGACACCGTATCCGCGTACACCAGTCGCTCGGCAGTGGCGAAGCCGACCCAGCCACGATCGGGAAGGAAGCGATCATACTCCTCGAGCGCCTCCTCGATCTTGGCAAGCGCCGAGTCGAACGTGCGTGTGTCGCCGGGCTCATCGGCACGGAGACGCTCTCGAAGCTCCGAGACCTCGTGATCGAGTCTTTTCCTCCAAAGATTGTGCTCGGAAAAATCGCTCGTTCGACCATCGATGAAGACGCTGAGGACCTGCTCGGCGCGAAGCTCACGGTAGAGCTCAACCAACTCATCGTATTTCAGCATATCAGGCCTTCTCGGGTCCACTGGTCACTCGCAGGCAGGAAACCGTCGAATGCCCCAAGCGACGGCTCGTCCTAGTTCCCCGGAGTCCTTCCGGGGTTCCGGACCCCCAGCTCGAGCGTCGTCGAGACGAGCGACGCGAATCGCCCGCTGCCGACTCACACAGACGAAACGGGCGCGGGAAGCTCGGGTAGGGGACATCGAAAGCTCACGCAGGCCTTCCCTGCTCCAGAGATGGCGTGGAGTCGGCTCGCACCCCGCGTCCGAACAGTCCGAGGCACGTTTGATCGAGTCATTCGAGAAGGCACGCACGCTCATGGTGCGCGACCAGTTGCACAGGAGAGGAATCCGC
>JAHEKL010000171.1 GCA_024638345.1 Gammaproteobacteria bacterium
GACGGCTTCTGGGACGGCTACCGCTACGAGATCGACCCGTCGTTCACCGAACTGCGGGATCGAGTCGACGCCCACCGCTCCGCAGCGGCTACGGAGTCTCTCTAGGAGCCTCGCCGAAGACGGCCCTTTTCGGCCTCGCCCACCTTGTCACCCCACTCGCTGGAGTCCTTCTCCACCTGATAGACCAGCGAGTCCAGGGTATTGCGGGCCTCCACCTTCTTCTTCCTCTCCTCGTCATCGGAGGCGTGCGCCTCGGCGTCCTTGACCATTCGATCGATCTCCGAATCGGACAAGCCCGAGGAAGCCTCGATCCGGATCGTCTGCTCCTTACCAGTAGCGCGATCCTTCGCCGAGACGTTCAGAATCCCGTTCGCGTCGATATCGAACGTGACCTCGACCTGAGGCACACCCCTCGGCGCTGGCGGAATCCCGGTCAGCTGAAACTTGCCGATGGTCTTGTTGTCGAGAGCCATCTTCCGCTCGCCCTGTAGGACGTGGATCTCGACGGTCGTCTGGTTGTCCTCCGCCGTGGAGAAGACCTCCGCCTTCTTCGTCGGAATCGTCGTGTTTCGGTCGATCAGCGGGGTCATGACACCGCCCAAGGTCTCGATTCCGAGAGAGAGCGGGATGACATCGAGAAGGAGCACGTCCTTGACGTCTCCTGCCAGAACACCGCCCTGTATCGCGGCTCCGATGGCCACCACCTCGTCCGGGTTCACGCCTCGGTGCGGATCCTTGCCAAAGAACTCCTTCACGACCTCCTGGATCTTCGGGATTCGGGTCGAGCCGCCGACCAGGATCACCTCGTCCACCGAGGAAGGGTCCAAGCCTGCGTCCTCGAGCGCGGCCTTCATCGGGGGAATCGTCCGTTCGATGAGATCACTGACCAGCTGCTCGAACTTAGCCCTCGACAAGGTGAGGTTCAGGTGCTTTGGACCCTCCTGCGTGGCCGTGATGAAGGGGAGGTTGATGTCCGTCTGCATCGTGGAAGAAAGCTCCATCTTCGCCTTCTCGGAGGCTTCCTTCAGCCGCTGGAGTGCCATCGGATCCTGCGAAAGATCGATTCCCTGATCCTTCTTGAACTCGTCGACCAGCCAATCGATGATCCGCTGGTCGAAGTCGTCTCCGCCCAGATGCGTATCGCCGTTGGTCGCCTTCACCTCGAAGACCCCGTCGCCCAGCTCCAAGACCGATATGTCGTAGGTCCCGCCGCCCAGGTCGAAGACCGCAATCGTCTCGTCCTTGTTCTTGTCGAGACCATAGGCTAGCGCCGCGGCCGTGGGCTCGTTGATGATTCGGAGCACCTCGAGCCCGGCGATCTTCCCCGCGTCCTTGGTCGCCTGCCGCTGGGAGTCGTTGAAGTAGGCTGGCACGGTGATCACCGCCTGGTCCACCTTCTGACCGAGGTAGTCCTCGGCCGTCTGTCGCATCTTCTGAAGGATGATGGCCGAGAGCTCCGGCGGGTTGAACGGCTTCTCGGCGTTCGGGATCTTGATCTGCACCCGGTCCTCGGAGTCGCGGACGATCTCGTACGGCACCAGCTTCCGCTCGGCCTCGACCTCGGTGTACCCGCGTCCCATGAACCGCTTCACCGAGAAGACCGTGTTGGTCGGATTCGTGATTGCCTGACGTCGCGCGACCTGCCCGACGAGCCGCTCTCCGTCCTTGGAGAAGCCCACGACGGACGGCGTGGTCCGTCCGCCCTCGGCGTTGGGAATCACAACGGGCTCTCCGCCCTCCATGACCGCCACGACGGAGTTGGTGGTTCCCAAGTCGATGCCGATAACCTTGCCCATTTGCACTCCTCAGAGTTCGTGATCGTGGGTCCTCTCGAGGCGCGGGAATACGCAATGTCCATGCCTCGCAACGCGCTCCAAAACACGTCAAATCGGCGCGTTCGTAGAGAGAAGAGTGCCAAAACGGCATGTCTCGCCAGAGATGGGACGATACGCCGTCAGGAGCGCAGGCTCGTCGGGGGTCAGTCCGGGGGGATGTGGTGGGAGAGAGGTCCGTGGCCTCGACCGAGATCCGGCGCATCTCGAATGCCTCGCTCGACGTAGTCGAGAGCCCGCTCCACCGACTCCGAAAGTCCTCGTCCACGCGCGAGGCCGGCGGCGATCGCCGCGGACAGCGTGCACCCGGTTCCGTGGGTGTTCCGGGTGTCGATCCGCTCGCGCTTCCAGACCCGCTCGCGACGACCGTCCCAAAGCACGTCGACCAGCACGTCTCCGTCCGCGTGTCCGCCCTTGACGAGCGCCGCTTCAGCGCCCATTTCCACGAGCCGTCGCGCGGCCGCCCCCTGACCTTCTTCCCCGGTGACCGGGAGGGAGGTGAGGATCCTGGCTTCCTCCAGATTCGGGGTCACCAGCGTGGAGAGCGGCATCAGCGTTCGAGTCACCGCGCCGAGGGCGTCCTCGTCCAGCAGACGGTCTCCGCTGGTGGCCACCATCACGGGGTCGAGCACATAGGGCGAGAGCGAGTGGGCCTCGATCGCTTCGGCCACCGCCTCGACCAGAGCCGTTGTCGCGAGCATGCCGGATTTCACTGCGGAGGGCCTCAGGTCATCGACCACCGCATCGATCTGCGCGCGAACCACCGTCAAGGGGACCGGATGTACAGCACGAACCCCCATGGTATTTTGAGCGGTGACCGCGGTGACCGCGCTGGTTCCGAATACCCCGAAGGCCTCGAACGTCTTGAGATCCGCCTGGATACCGGCTCCACCGCCGCTGTCGCTTCCGGCGATGGTGAGGGCGATCGGTCGACGAGCAGAGGAGATGGAATCCGCGGACATGGGGCAGGCACGCGCAGTAGAGGATCGGGTCCGGGGTCGTGAAATCCGGCATTCGCAACATAGGGACTGAGCGCACGGCAATGCACACTACATGGGATTGACCCGGGCACGTCAGCGTCTGCTCAGGCGGATCGCCACCCGTCGTGGACGGGAGGCGGAGGGGGTGGTGCTCGTGGAGGGACCGCGGGTGCTGTCCACTGCCCTGGCGAACGAGGCGCGGGTCCTCTTCATCGTCCGAGAGGAGGGTCGCTGGGGCGGAACCCGCTTGACCGATTCCGGCCTTCACCTTCAGCCCGAAACCGAGATCGTGGATGTGGAGTCAGGTGTCTTGGACGAGTTCTCCTCCACCGAAGCTTCACAGGGCATCCTGGCCGTGGTCCTGCAGCCCGAGTACGCGATGCCGGCTGCTGAGCACGGTCCTCCGTGCGTGCTGGTCCTCGACGGCGTGCAGGATCCTGGCAATGCAGGTGCCCTGACTCGGGCGGCCGCGGCCCTCGGAATGGGATGGGTCGTCGCCCTAAGCGGGACGGCCGATCTTTGGGGCGCCAAGGCCGTCCGGGCCTCCGCCGGCTTCGCCTTCGCGATCCCGACCCAGATGCTGGAGTGGCCCCGGATGCAGAACTGGCTCGACGACAACTCCGTAGGCTTGCTCGTGGCCGACCCTCGGGGCAGGGACGTGCGGGATTGGATCGACGAGGATCGCCGCTCGACCCAGCCCGGCGGGTCGGGGTTCCGGTCGTGGGCATTGGTCGTCGGAAACGAGGCCGCGGGTCCCCGGCAAGAGGTGCTCGACCGGGCCGACGCATGTCTCTCGATCCCGCTCGTGGCAGGAGTCGACTCCCTCAACGTCGCGACCGCGGGGGCCATACTGATGTGGAGCCTTGGACCGGCGCGGACGCACGAAGGGCTGGGCGCTTTCTGATGGCGAGCTGGCCGGAGGTCGTCCTTGGAGCAACGCTCGGTCTGATGGTCGGGTCGTTTCTGAACGTCTGCGCCTTGAGGTGGCCGGAGGACCAGTCGGTGATCCGTCCGCGGTCGCGGTGTCCCCGTTGCGGAGAGCCCGTCCGTTGGCACGACAACCTACCGGTGCTGAGCTGGATTCTTCTCCGTGGTCGATGCAGACACTGCGCGGAGCGAATCTCTCCACAGTACCCGGTGGTCGAGGCGGCCACGGGCTTCGCATGGGGAGGAATGGTCTTCCTTCATGGTGTCGAGGTGGAGGCCCTGCGTGGGGCGGTGTTTCTCAGCATCCTACTGGGGATCGCGGTCAGCGACGCGCGCTTCTACATCATTCCGGATCAGTTCTCCATCGGGGGGGCGTTTCTGGGCCTAGTCGCGGCGCCCTTCACACCGGTCATCGACCTCCTCGCGGCATTCCTGGGAGCCGCTTTCGGCTTCGTGCTTCTCTGGGTGGTCGCGTGGGCTGGGGAGAAGGCCTTCAAGAAAGAGGCGATGGGCGGGGGGGACATCAAGATGATGGCCATGATCGGGGCGTTCCTCGGCATTCAGGGCGTGCTTCTGTCTCTCTTTCTCGGCGCCTTCCTGGGAGCGGTCATCTTCGGCCCGATCTCCTACAAAACCGGGAAGCTCGTCCCGTTCGGGATATTTCTCGCCCTGGGCGCCGGCGCGTCCTACCTCTGGGGTGATGCCCTCGTGGGCTGGTACCTACGATGGGCCTTCGGATATTGAGATCAGGGGTCCGAGCAGTCACGCTGAAAACCGCATGAGAGACACACCAGCTTGCAGTGTCGATCCAGCATCGGCGCACCACAGATGTCGCACGCGACGGAGGACGCAGGCGGCTCGGAACCGTCTTTCGGGTGGGGCTGATCGGAGCGGGAGCGGTCCCCGCTTCGATAGCCGGTTCGTTCCTCCCTGCGCGGCGACCCGCTCCGCGGTCTCGAAGCGTCGTCCCCGGACAAGTCCGCCTCCTCAGAGCCGTCCCAGGCCTTGATCCCGATACGCCTTGGAGAGCTCCTCATAGTGGCTCCAGCTCCGGGTGAGCCACGCCGGAGTTGAACCCTCGAACGTGCGACGAACGGTGGCGGGCACCCCAGCGGCCAGGCTCCGGTCCGGAACGCGGGTCTTCTCGAGGATCACCGCTCCAGCCGCGACGAGACACCGCTTGCCGATCACGGCGTTCTGTAGCACCACGGCCCGCATTCCGATCAGGCTCTCTTCCCCGATCTCGCACGACTCCATCACCGCACCGTGACCGATTGTGACCCGCGGCCCGATGATCGTAGGGCCCCAGTCTCCGACATGGATGATCGCTCCATCCTGTATGTTGGCCTGAGGACCCACCACGATGGGGTGTCGTGGATCGTCCCCCCTGAGCACCGCTCCGAACCACACGCTTGCGCCCGATTGAATTTCCACGTCCCCGACCAGCACCGCCGATGGGGCGACGAACGCGTCGTTCGCGATCTGTGGCTTCTTTCCGTTGAAGGGAAGCACGGTGGCCACCTCAGCGCTCCTCGGCGGGTGCCGCCTGAGTCTTCCGGATTCGGGCCCTGAGGACCTGCGAGTCCGTAGCGTCGAGGACCTCGATCTCCAGCCCCGGAAGACCGATCTCCTCACCCTTCTCCGGAACCCGACCCAGCTCTTCGAGGATGAACCCATTCAGCGAACGGTGATCCAGGTGCGGGAGGGACACGTTGAAAGCGTAGTTGATTTCTCGAAGCTCCACTGCTCCCGCGACCTCCAGCTCATCTCTCGAAATACGATGGATGGACACTTGCGAGATGTCGGTCTCGTCCTCGATCTCCCCGACGAGCTCTTCGATGACGTCCTCGAGCGTGACGAGACCGTCGGTGCCTCCGAACTCGTCGGCCACGATGCCCATGTGTATCCGACGGGCTTGGAAATCGTGCAGCAGTTCGGGAAGCGAGAGCGACCCTGGAACGAAGAATGGGTCCCGCGACAGCTCGGTGAGGGGAAGCTTGGGATGGCCTTTCACGTAGGCGTCGTAAGCTTCCCGCACGTAGAGGATTCCCGTGATGTCGTCGATACTGTCGGCGTAGACGGGGACTCTCGAAAAGGGGATGCTCTGGAGCTCGTTCACGATCTCCTCGAGTGTGAGCGAGTCCTTCCAGGCGAAGATGTCCACGCGGGGCGTCATGATGTCCCAGGCGGAGAGCTCGTCCATCCGAAAGGCGCGCTCGACGAGTTCGTGCTCCTCCTCCTCGACCACCCCCTCTCGTCGGCCGAGCTCGGTCAGCTCACGGAGCTGCTCCGAAGCAGCCCCGGGCTCGTTTGCGTTTCGCCGCGCGACGATTTCCTCGAGCCGCATCAGGGGCAGCATCAGAGGCTTGACCCAACGCTCGATGTGCATGAGAAGGGGGGCGGAGAGCAGAGCGAGGCGAATGGACTGTCGAGCCGCGATCAAACGTGGGACGCCGACCGAGATGATCAGGACTCCGATGGCCGCCA
>JAHEKL010000172.1 GCA_024638345.1 Gammaproteobacteria bacterium
GTGCTTGAGCAGGCCCTGTGCCGCGAGGACCATGGCGTCGTACGCCATGACCGCCGCCCCCCTCGCTTCCTCTTCGTCGGACCTGGGGTCGTCCACGACGACGGACGCGTCGAACGCGCGGCTCTCCGCATTGGCGAGGCTGAACTGAGTCAGGGTGACCACCTCTCCCGCGCATTCCCCGACTCCGATGTCCCCGATGGAATACTCCCGCGCATCGTGCCAGTCGATGTAGTAGCTAGGATCCGCCTCGTAGGCCGGGACCTCGAGCAGGTCCTTCAGACGCTCCTTGATGTCCTTCTTTCCGACCCGTGTCACCCAGCCTCTAAACGTCTCTTCTCCTTCCCGCTCCTGGGTGTACAGGTCCAAGAGCCGGTCCACCGCCTCGGGCACGCGCTTCGAAGGGACGGCCCCGACCGCGAGCCCGTAGTTCCCAGCGTTCTCCTCCAAGGAGCCACCGAGCAGCAGCTGGAAGTGTGGGACCTTGAACGATCCGACGTTCCGACTGGAGCCGTAGAACCCGATGTCCGCGATGTGATGCATTCCGCACGAGTTCGGGCAGCCGCTCACCTTCACGTGGACGTCCTTGAGAACCGGATGGAAGTGAAGCCCCCGATCCTCGAATCTTTGCCGAAGTTCCGCACCCAAGCCCCTGGAGCTCGCGATCCCGAGCTTGCATGTGTCGGTTCCGGGGCAGGCGGTCACGTCCGTGATCGTCGTGGCTCCGGACAGCACGAGCTCAGCCGCGTGCAGGTCGTTGTAAAGCTCCGGAAGGTCCTGCTCGTGGATCCATCGTAGGAAGAAGTTCTGGTCCACGGTCGTCCGCATCGCGTCCGGCGCGAACTTCCGCATGATGTCCGCCAGCTTTCGCGACTGACGCGAGGTGATGTCTCCGAGAGGAAGGTTGACCGTGACGGCCACGAATCCGTCCTGTCTCTGTTGGTAGACGTTCGTCCTCACCCAGTCCTCGAAGCCGGGCGCCGGGTCGGCGGTCCCGTCCGTGGCCGGCTCGGAGAGGCCCTCGATCACCGGCAGGTGGGCTTCGTCGAGCCAGTCGGACCACCGCGGATCCTCCTCCATGCTCTGGAGTTCCTCGTCCACCAGGCGACGGAATTCCTCGATTCCGAGTTTCGCGACGAGAAACTTGATCCGTGCCTTGTTCCGGTTCCTCTTTTCGCCCAGTCGAGCATACACGCGCGAGATCGCCTGGGAGACCGGAAGCATCTGGGCCTCGGGCATGAACTCGTAAAGCTCTTTCGCGACGTGGGGAACCGCGCCGAGCCCACCCCCGACCACGACGCGGAATCCTCGCTTCTCCACGCCATCGACAGTCTGCACGGCAGCCACGAAGCCCAAGTCGTGCATCATCACCCGGGCGCAGCCCTCCTGACCGCATCCGGAGTAGGCGATCTTGAACTTGCGACCGAAATCCTGCACATCGCGGTGACCGAGGAGGAACCAGGTCTCCGCCTTCGCGTAAGGCGAGATATCGAACTGCTCGTCGCGACAGACTCCCGCTTTCGGACATCCGGTCACGTTTCGGACCGAGTTCCCGCAGGCCTCACGCGTGGTGATGCCCACCGAAGCCAGCCGCCGGTGCATGTCGGGCGTATCCTCGATGTCGACGAAATGGAGCTGGATATCCTGCCGAGTGGTGATGTGCAGGACGCCGTTCGAATACTCCTCTGCACAGTCGGCCAGGACCTCGACCTGCTCCGCCGAGAGCTTCCCGAACGGAATCTTGATTCGCTGCATTCCGGGGGCGTCCCACTCGGTCTCGGGGCCTTTGGTCAGTCCTCTACGTGGGAACGGGATGTCCTGGGTTTCCGTGCCATCGTAGCGCTGTCCGTTGTCGTATCGTTGGCCATACGCCCCACGTCGCAGGCGCAGCTCGGCGAACACCTTCTCCTCGAGCTTCGTCTGCTTCCGAAGCTCCATCTGGTTCTCGTAGACGTCGATCTCCTCGGCCATTTCCGGGGGGATGCGATCGGCGAGAACCTCTCTCCACGTTCGGATATCGGCGCTCATGGCTCTTCAGTCCAGGTCTGGTTTGGTGATCAGATTCCGTGAAGACCGCATTCGACTCGAACACTACCCCGCCACCTACCCGCTCGTTCATGCTCGCCCGGCCTGATCGGCGTGGTCAGCGGAGCGTCCCCGATGCTGGCGTATCCCAGATCGTGCAAAGGGTGATAGGCAACCTTGTGAGCCCGGATGAAGTCCCATACATCCTCCAGACTCCAGTAGGCGAGGGGGTTGATCTTCACTTGAGTGGCCAGCTCGATCGGGAGCAGCGACGCTCGGGTTGGGGACTGATCTCGTCGGCGGCCGGTGATCCAGCCGTCGACACCCTTCAGCGCCTCCTTCATCGGCTCGATCTTCGTCCGCTGATGAAAGAGGTCCTCGTCTCGCTCCCAGAGCCTCGGTCCGTGCTCGGCCACGAACGCCTTCCGTGACGGTGCTGCCTTATAGGTTCGAACCTCCAACCCGTATCGGTCCGCGACCTCGAGCGCGTGTCCGAGCGTCTCGGGAAAGTGGTACAGAGTGTCGATGAAGATCACCGGAATGCGAATCCCTTCCTCCGCGAGGAGATGGATCAGCATCATCCCGCCTACTCCGAAGGTCGAGGACATCACGAGCCGACCCGACTGAAACGCTTCATGCGCCCACCGGAGGATCTCCGTGGGATACGACTTCTCGAACCGTGCGTTGAGCTCGGCCGCCTCGCCTTCGTTCATCACATTCGTGACGGAAGCCGGCCGGGACGCGAGACTCATCTAGTGATTCCAGTCATGTAGTGATTCCAGTCGTGCGGACCTCTGGCTCATCGAGATCA
Organism: Gammaproteobacteria bacterium; assembly: GCA_024638345.1. GTDB lineage: Bacteria > Gemmatimonadota > Gemmatimonadetes > Longimicrobiales > Gaopeijiaceae > JAAXGI01. Next base: position 2,834 of record JAHEKL010000172.1, read on the forward strand.
GGGTTCTCCGAGAAGACCTCTGGACACGAAAACGGCCCCGACCTGTTGGGGCCGGGGCCGAAGATCGGAGCGCGGTGTCTCCTACGCGCGGCGTCTCCCGGACCCTCCCCTGCCTCGGGGGGTCTCGCAGCAACACATCGCGCAACACATTGCGGTGATCTGGCTCATGTCCTCATACCAATCGGTGGGTCTCGGCGCAGGTTCCCACCCCCGCCTGCCCGAAGGTCCGCTGAGTCTACCCCTGGCCCTAGACGGGGTCAAGGCCCAGGCGACGCGACTTCGACTCGTTTCCTCGGGTTGCGAAACTCCCGAGCCGCTTCCGAGAGGAAGAAGGCACAGGGCGCTGGACACCCCACCGCAGACTCCCACCTCTCCGGCGGGAGCTCGTCGCTTGTACCCGACGTGCCGGGGATCTCTCCCGACGGCTGGGACCCGGCTTTCGCCCACGTCGGTTCACGGAGACAGCTCACCCGGGCGCAACATCTGACGACCAGGGCCGACACGCGGTCCGGGCCCAGCTCGACCGTGCATGCATACATCCCGCTTTGTCGCGCGGCCGTTTCCTCGAACGAGCGGACCGGCAGGGCACCCGAGCAGCCGAGATACCAGTGAACCGGCGCGGTCGGGTAGAGCTCGGCGTAGACTTCCCACATCTCTGCCTCGCTCAGACCTACGAAGCACCAACCTCCGGGAAGGTCGGGAGAGGTCTTCAAGCTTCTGTACGCCCCGTCGGAAGTGGACGCTGCAAGGCGCCGAGCGTCGGCCGCAGAGTGCAGTGGGCAGAGTGACTCGCTCGGTACGGCACGGTCGGCGCGGTGTCGGATCTCGAAGCCTAGGGAATCCGACCAGGACACCAGCGTCTGCAGGAACTCACGACTCTCGCCCTCGGCGGCGCGAATCCATCGGGTGAACTCCGCTCGCGCCTTCGTGGCGGACGAAGCCACATCCGTAGTGAGATCTCGCGGTGGATCTGGAACCGGAAGCTCGCTCGTGACGATGTCCGCCACGACGTCCGTCAGGGAGGGATGGGTACCGACCGGAAGCGCATACCAGACTCTCCCGGGTCCGTCACCCGCCTCCGATCGCCCGGACGCGAGGTCCTCGGGAATGGTCGTGCCCACGTGCCAGCCCTCGGAGATGAAGAACGGAACGATGATCCGGTCTCCATGGGCACTCTCTGCGAGGACCCTCTCCAGGGTCGGCTCCTGATCCAAAAAGGCGGCCACAACACTGTGGTACCCACCGGAGTCAGCGAGCTGCTCGACGATCGAGCGCGTGGTCGCACCGGAGCGCGGATGCCGGTCTGTCCCGTGACCCAGGACGACGAGGGTGGTCAGCGCGCGCTCAGCCAAGGGCGCCACCCGCGTGGCGCGATCCTGGACGATTCGGGCCATCGCAGAGTGTGTGCCCACCGGAGGGCAGTACTGAATACGGCGACCGTTCCGCATCGTGCACCGCCCCTCGAGGTTCAGCTCGCGAGGCAGTACGGTCTCGGTGAAGTATCCTTCACTGGTGAAGACGGGCACGACGAAGACGAGCGGGCTCTCGACCAGATCGAATGCGGAGTGGAGGAAGGGCTCTTCCTTCCAGAACGCTACCCGGACCTCGGAGAACCGGCCGCTCGCCCGAAGGGCCGCAGCCAAGTCGTGGATCGGGCGTGAGGAATCCGGGCTGAGCTGGGACCCATGCCCGACCAGCAGAACTGCCGCCTCGATCAGGGGGACAGACCGAAGTGCGTGTAGTTCTTCTCGATGAAGGCCGTCCACTCCGTGGGCACGTCCGTATCCGGGAAGATCGCCTGCACCGGACACTCCGGTTCGCACGCCCCGCAGTCGATGCACTCCTCCGGGTGGATGTAGAACTGATCGTCCGCCTCGTAGATGCAGTCGACCGGGCAGACATCGACGCAACTGGCGTCCTTCGTCTCGATGCAGGGCTCGGCGATGATATAGGTCATGTGTCCTCTTCCTTCCTCACTCCCTCGTCCACCTTGCTGGAATCCCGTCTGCTCGAGGATCGATCCTCAGCGATGCGAATCTCCCTGGGCGATTCGTCGTCCACCTCATCGATCCGCCACGCCCGGACCGAGGCCCCCCGTCCACCGACTCCGGGCCTGACGATCACCCAAACCTTGTCCGGCCAGAGAGCCATGTAGCCTCTGTCCACCACGGAGGGTATCGGATCGCTGTCCGGATGGGAATGGTAGAACCCCACCACCTCCTCATCGGAGCCCCGAGTGGACCTCTCCTCAGCGAGAAGGCGTCGTGGATCGATCTCGAACCTGTACGTCCTCTCGGTCGGCAGTGCCCTATTCTCGCAGCTGATCGTGCGCGTTACCCGGATTCGGTCCCCGGATCTGCGCCCCACGACCAGCCCACACGACTCCTCCGGCACCGTTGCGACCGCCTCCCGGATGAGCTCATCCATGCGGTCGCCGGCGAGATCGAGGACGCCGGACCCGAACCCCTTCGGTCCGTTCAACCCGGAAGCTCGCCGCCCCCCGCGATCGAAGGTACGATCGAGACCTCGTCCCCAGCCTTGACCTCTGTGTCGAGGTCGTTCTCGAAGCGGATGTCCGAGCCGTTCACGAAGACGTTCAAGAATTGCTTGATCTCCCCGTCGTCGCCCATGATCCGACCGATGAGACCTGGGTTCTCCTTCCCGAGATCATCGAGCAACTCCCGAACCGTCGAACCGGCGGCGTTCAGCTCCGACTCGCCGTTGGTCAGCTTTCGGAGCGCACTCGGAATCCTGATCGTCACGCTCATCCCCATTTCCTCCCTGTCGCCTCAAGTGCGTGAGGCACCCCGTCTGAGCGCGGGCCTCGATGTGTCACCGTTCATCCTCGCTCGCGAGCCGCTCCACTTCCGACAGCCGAGGCTCGATGGGCGCTCCCATGTCGAACGTAGAGCGAGCCGCTTCGGCGGTCTTGAGGCCGTTGCCGGTGATGCAGATAACCGTCGGTCCGTCCTTGGCGAGCCTCCCCTCCCTGGCCAGTCGCGCAGTCGCCGAAACGGCCACTCCACCGGCGGTTTCGGTGAAGACTCCTTCGAGTGTCGCAAGCAAGCGAATCCCCTCCACGATCTCCGGGTCTGAAACCGCCGCACCCCATCCTCCCGTCTGCCGCATCGTGGCAACGGCGAAGATGCCGTCGGCTGGGTTCCCTATGGCCAGCGACCGAGCGATCGTGTTCGGCTGCCGGATCGGCGTGATTCGGTCGGCCCCGCTCTCCACCGCTGTCACGATCGGGGAACAGCACGCGGCCTGAGCACCGAAGAACCGTGGCTCCGGTCCCTCCTCGACGAGCCCTACGGCGGTCAGCTCGTTGAATGCCTTCCGAAGCTTCGTGATCAGAGAGCCGCCGGCCATGGGTGCGACAC
>JAHEKL010000173.1 GCA_024638345.1 Gammaproteobacteria bacterium
CTCGTCCTCGGTCAAAGCGTTTGCGGGACGCATCGGGTGGATGCCGGCCCTCGCCAACGCCTCGTTGGCGTAGATGTTTCCGACACCGGCGATTCTGCGCTGGTCCAGTAGCCATGAGCGGACCGGCGCACGGGAAGCCGCCAGGGATCGAATCAGCTCCGGACTTCTGAAGCCGGGCGACAGCGGCTCGGGTCCGAGCGTGTCCGACCATGCGTGGTACGCCTGGTCCGTGAGGAGCCGGAGACGCCCGAAGCGCCGCACGTCGTGATACACGAGCCGGGACCCGTCATCGAGCTCGAACAGGACACCCGGGTGGGACGGGGGAGGGACCTCCGCCCCGGGGAGTCGATGAAGCAGCCTGCCCGACATTCCGAGGTTGACCACGACGAAGCGTACGGAGCCGTCTTTCGCCCCGGCGATCCGAAGGACGACGTTCTTCCCCCTTCGTGACACCGCGCGGAGGAACCCGCCCCGCAGACCCCTTGAGAAGGCTCGGGCGGGAACCTCGAGAAGGTCTTCCTTCAGGACGTCGACGTTCGAAATCGACCGTCCGGCCAGAGGGCCCCGCAGGCCCTCGACGATGGTTTCAGCTTCCGGTAGCTCGGGCACGCGACGCCCAGGCTCGCCAGCCGATGTCTCGGCGAAGCGTCTTGCCTTCGAACTCGACTCGGTCGGCCGCGAACAGGCTCCGGTCACGGGCCTCCTCGAGATCCGCACCGACTCCAACCACCGACAGCACGCGCCCACCATTCGTCAACAGACGCCCGTCCTCCTGCCGCGTCCCGGCGTGGAAGATCTCGATCCCATCCGCCTCCGCGAGGTTCTCGGGAATCTGGATCTCCTTGTCCTTCTCGTAGCTTCCCGGATAGCCCTCCGAGGCGAGCACCGTGTTCAGGGCGGCGCCGGGCCTCCAGGCACAGGTGGCCCCCTCGATGCTTCCTCCCCGGGCAACGGGCAGCATGAGATCCAGGAGTGAGCTCTCCATCAGCGGCAGTAGCGCCTGGGTCTCGGGATCTCCGAAACGACAGTTGAACTCGACGACTTTCGGCCCTTCGTCGGTGATCATCAGACCAGCATAGAGCAGACCCCGGAAGGGCGTAGCTCCATTCTCGAGTCCGTCGAGAACGGGAAGGAACACGCTCCGACGGACCTCTTCGATCATCTCCGGGTCCGCGATCGGGACGGGAGCGCACGCTCCCATTCCGCCGGTATTCGGCCCGGTATCTCCCTCCCCGATCCGCTTGTAGTCCTGTGTGGGGAGCAGAAGCACGACGTGCCGGCCATCGGTGATCCCGAAGACCGAAAGCTCCTCGCCTTCCATGAACTCCTCGACCACGATCTCCGAGCCCGCCGGACCGAACGATTCGGCGGTCAACATGGATCGGGCGGCATCGAGGGCCTCTTCCGTGGACGGGCATACGATTGCGCCTTTGCCGGCCGCCAGACCCGAAGCCTTCACGACGACGGGACCACCGACATCCGAGATGTAGGCTTCCGCCTGCGGCCACCGCGTGAACGTTCGATGCCCGGCGGTCGCGACGCCGACCTTCACCATCAGTTCCTTGGCGAACGCCTTCGAGGACTCGATCCGCGCCGCTCCGGCCGTGGGGCCGAACACCGGGAGGCTTCGCTTTCGCAGCGCGTCCGCCAGACCCGAAGCGAGCGGCACCTCGGGGCCGATCACGGTGAGTGTCGGCTCGTTTCCCTCGACCCATGCGGTAAGACCGTCCACGTCCTCGGGCGCCAGGTCGACCGCCTTGGCGAGGGGCGTCATTCCGGGATTCGGGCGGGTCGCCCAGAACTCGGCAGAGGGGGCATCCTGCCTCAGCTTCCAGAGCAGGGCGTGCTCCCGCCCCCCGTTTCCTACCATCAAGATCCTCATGGAGACTCACGGAGGCTGCGGTAGGCCGCGGTGACAAGCCGCACCGGGTCACCCGGACTCTTCGTGTCGTCGTCGATGATCTGCGTCATGGCGTCCAGAGAGCTGTTCGGATCTACGGAGGTTTCCGCTGGGCGGAGCGCGGCTCACGATGCCGGATCCTCCGGTGTCCTGCAAGATGGGCTAATCGATGTGGATCTCGCCCACCAGGTATTCGCGAGCATGGCCCGCGATGGTCACCCGGTCGCCCCGATTCTCGCAGAAGAGCTCACCTCCCCGGGCGGATATCTGGCGTGCGTGGAGCGTGTCCTTCCCGAGACGCTGGCCCCAATAGGGGATCAGCGTGCAGTGCGCCGATCCGGTCACCGGATCCTCCGGGACGCCGGCCTTCGGCGTGAAGAACCGGGATACGAAGTCGCAGTCCTCTCCCGGGGCGGAAACGATCACCCCGAAAGACTCGAGCTCGGCGAGTACGTCGAAGTCCGGATTGAGCCCTTCGACGGCCGCTTGGTCTTCGAAGATCGCCAGCAAGTTCGTGGACTGGAGGAGCTCGTGCGGACGCCTGCCGAGCCCTAGCTCGACCCTGGGATCGTCCGGGATCGAGGACGCGGGTAGAGATGGGAAGTCCATCTCGAGTAGCCCCTCGTTGGAGCGGACGGTCAAAGTGCCTCCCCCGTATCGGAAGACGGCCACGGATTCGCGTGTGAGTCCGTGATCGAACAGGACCCTTGCAGTCGCCAGTGTGGCATGTCCGCAGAGCTCGACTTCCACGGTAGGACTGAACCAGCGGAGATCGAACTCTTCCTCCCGGGGGACGACGAAGGCGGTTTCCGATACGTTGTTCTCGCTCGCGATCGCCTGAAGGATGCGATCGGGCAGCCAGTCGTCGAGGATCACGACGGCGGCGGGGTTACCGGCGAAGAGACGGCTCGCGAATGCGTCGACTTGGTAGATCGGTAGCTTCACGGGTCGCAGAGGGCAGGGCGGCGTGAACGAGAAGCGTCGTACACACGAGCACGCTTCGATGTGTCGTAGACGTCCGGTCCCAGGACCCGAGGACGGACGCATGTCCGTGATAGATTGGCTGCGAACGCCTTTCACAGGAGGGCCACCGTCATGTCGAATGCCGAAGAGCTCGTGAACGAACTCGAGACCACACGGAAGTTCTTCAGCAAGACGCTCTCGACCTTCGAGGAGACCGACGCCGGCTTCTCACCGAAGTCGGAGCTGTACACGGTCGCCGGGCACGTGGCTCACGTCGCCGATACGGTCGATTGGTTCGTCGAGGGGGCCTTCGGGCCGGGTTGGAACATGGACTTCGAAGGACTCATCGCGAACGCGAAAGCGGTGGAATCGCTGGATGACGCGATACCTTGGCTCGACCGCGCTTTCGAGAATGCCGTTTCGGTGATAGGAAGCGCCTCGCCGGAAGCGCTCTCGGAGCCCATCCCGGACAGCCGAATCATGGATGGAGCGCCACGCCGTGCGATCGTCGCGGCGATCACCGATCACACCGCCCACCATCGCGGAGCCTTGGCGGTCTATGCTCGGCTGCTCGGCAAGGTGCCACCCATGCCCTACGGCTGAGTCGCGATGGCCGTCGGGTGTGCTCAGAGGGTCTACAGGCGGATCGATGGAGTTACTCTCCGTCGTCGGGCCGGTCCGCTCTGAAGAGTCCCCAGGTGGCGAGCCCGGGCGCGACCCTCGAATGGCCGAGGACCTCGTATCCGAGCCGCTCGTACATCGCGACGTTCTCCAATCGCTCAGTGGTAAGGGAGACGCCCTTCGACTCGGGCAGCGCGCGGGAGACGGATTGGGCGCGTCGAATGAGTCGGCGGCCCAACCCTTGACCTTGGCTCGAGGGGACGACTCCCAGCATGTCGAGATGCACGTGCCGATCGTCGGGGAAGAAGGGAACTCGCGCGCTGCGGACCGCGAGGTATCGGTCTCGGGCCTCCGGCCCAAGAGCGTCCCACGTCTTCGCCCACAGCGCGCCGAGGGCAGGGGGCGAAGCGCCTCCGTCGGGAAGCGCCAGTAGGGACACGCCGACCAACTCCTCGTCCTCGACGATCCCGAACATCGGCTCCTCGCGGATCGCTCGGACCATCACGAAGTGGTCGTTCAGCACACGAAGCTCCCTTGCGTAACCGGGCCCTTCGCCTCCGAGGACGAATCGCATGAGTGGGTAGTCGAAGAAAGCTCGACACAGAACTTCCGAGATCCTCGCGGAGTCATCGGATGCCAACTCGACGAGGCGCATGGACCCGCCCCGAGTGCCCCTCCGCGCCTTCAACGGGTCACCCCTGGCCTGCGGTGGACAGGAGAAGCGGGGCGGCTCCGGGGAGTGAGGCCGTCCACGGAGGGGGAGCAGCTTTGCGAGGGTCGGGTGCCGTGGATCGGTGCACGTTGCCCCTAGTCTACTCGGTATCCTTCAGCGTGATGTACGCGAAGAATCCAATAGCCAAGTCCACGACGACACAACCTACTACGTACCAGTCAGGTACATATGATGATCTACCATAGTGAGCGAGGTCCCATACCGCATGTGAAGCAATGCCGACGGCGAGCAACCCGGGAGCTCGCGAGACCGCGGCCACTGCGATCGATCCGTACAGAACCGTTCCACCCAGCTCGATCCAAAGATGAGCCAGCGGCCCGCCGAATCGGATCCAGTCTGCAACGTAGACGAGAGGCATCCCAGCGAGGAAACCGCCCAGCAGAAGTCGGGGGTGTGACCTGGGCTTCGTCGTGAGCTCACGTCCTACGAGCAGTGCTACGACTATGACGTATCCGATGACGCCCCAGTGACTGGGGTCATCGAGATGGACGAGAGGATTCTCCGGAACGATGGCCAGGAGGGCGAGAGAGGCGAGGGCCACGGGGGTCCATCGTAGGACCTCGGCGCCCGCTCTCCGATCAGAAGAGATGCGCACCGCCGCCCCAAGCTGCGTTCAGAGGACCGTGCCCTCGGCTTGCTCTCGTTCTAGCCGCAGCTGGGCCGCCCGCGCGCAACCCTCCATTACCTGGAAGTACCGCTGCACCCACTCTTGCCCCAGCTCGTAAGGGTGGGGCCCGTCGCCTCGGCCTGCGAGCATCCGGTTTCGGTTCAACGCGTTGTCGAACTCGGAGTGGTTCGAGAGGAGCACCGTAGCCCCGACCTCGGCGGCTCGCTCCGCCATGTGCCGCTGGGACTCGATGTACGACTGGAAGTTCTGGATCCCCGGATCGGGTGTCTCATTGTTGAAGTTGAATGCGGTGCCTCCCGAGTAGGCCACGTTCACCGGCCGACCGTCGTCATAGACGGTGAAGGTGTAGGAAAGCGTTCCCTCGGTGTGGCCAGGGGTTTCCCAGATCGTCAGCGTCGTGTTGCCGAGCGTGATCTCCATACCGTCATTCGCTACGATGTCCCGGGTGGGCGCCATGCTTCGATATCGGTTCGGGTAGGTCTCCACGAGTGCCCAGTCCGATTCTCCCATCACCACCCGCGCACCGAAGCGCTCTTGAAGGATCTGTGCTCCCCCGATGTGATCTCCGTGGGCGTGGGAGATGATCACGTAACGGATGTCGTCCGGATCGAGACCGACCCTCTCCAAGCCTCCGATGATCAGCTCCTCCGAGTTGTAGGGATAGATGGTATCGATGATGATGATCCCTTCGCTCGTCACGAGTGCCCAGGACGAGTGGATCCGACCACCCACGAAGTACAGGTTGTCGAAGACCCTCGCCGCGTCCGCATACCAAGCCTCTCTGGGCGGGATGGTCGACGGGTCGCTCACGTACCGTGGGAGCTCGTCGCTCGTGTCGAGCCCTCTGCTGGCCGGAAGTAGGCACAGGCGATTCAACGTTCCGAGGAACTCGAAGCCGGCCGCAGCCTTGGCGGAGGCGAGGGCCTCTTCGATCTCGGCTTCGAAGTCCCGCGTGGTCTGTGCTTGCAAGGCGCCCCCGATGAATGAGGGGCCCACAGCCAACATCGCCCATGCGGCCACCGATCGTACCCTGTTGATGCTCATCTCTGTCTCCTGACGCAGGCGGGTTCGTGAGAGGTCGTCGCTTCGTCCTCAGCCGTATCTCTCCAACGCACGCTCTCGTGCTCGCGCGATCTCCGTCTCGCGATCCCTCGGTGGGGCGTTGGTCACCAGGGAGGCAATGAGCTCTCGAGTCACATCGGTCACACGGTCGACCGCCTCCTCGAACACGGCCTCGTTGATCCTGGATGGCGCATTGTATCCACTTACTTTGCGAACATATTGGAGGGCCGAAGCACGCATGTCCTCTTCGGTGCTCAGTGGGTCGTAGTTGAACAAGGGCCTAATGTTTCTGCAC
>JAHEKL010000174.1 GCA_024638345.1 Gammaproteobacteria bacterium
CCATTTCCCCGATCACAATGAGGAGGGCAGTGGCCGCGGCGCCGATGACGAGGCTGCGCCAAGGGAGGTGCCGGTCAGGCAGGTACCGGAAGATCAATGAGAAGAGCGCCGTCAGCGCGGAGACAAAGATAACGGTCTCGAGGAGGTTGAATAACGACAGATCGAAGGGGAGATACTGCGCGATGAATGATCCGGAGGCCGCGAGAGCGGCCCGCAGCAGTAGCGACAGGAGAATCAGCAATCCGATCGCGAGAACCAGGGCGAATGACAGGACCCGACCCCGGACGAGGCTCCGGATTGCGCCCGCGCCTTTCGGCACTTGCCAGATTCGATTCAAAGACTCGCGAAGATGGGAGAATCCGGCGGTGGACGCCAAGGCTAGAGTAATCAGGGCGAGCGCGCCGCCGAGTGGATCCGCGCGGCTCATCCATGGCGCTTCGATGAGACTCCCCAGGAGTTCTTCCGTTCGTGGGTCCGCGATTTCCAATACCGCTTCCATGGCATATTCGCGCACCGCCTCCTGCTCCAGGAGGATCCCCGCTGCGCCAACGGCGATCACGAGAATCGGGGCGAGGGACGTCAGAGAGTAGAACGCCATCGCGGCGCTCATCGTTGGAGCGTCGTGCTCGAGCCACCGCTTCGATGTCTCGACGATGAGACGGACTGGATCGCTGTCGAGTAGCCTGTGCACGGTCACCGTAGTGAGGGGGTTGAGCGGGACGGAGCCTGGGGGGCTCGACGGACCCACGCCTACTTCAGCCGCTCCATGCTACTGCTTCAAGACGGTTCTAGGTCCGTGCCTCCGACCTCTGACCGACTCACAGCGAGCTCGACCAGAGGTTCTGTTGTGGCCTTGCGCCGCGCTCTATTGTAGGCGCTTGGCGGGTGTAGTGGTCCCGAGACAAAACCCGGGTCGCAATCGAGGAGGGGGCTCAAGTCGATGGGGTCAGGCTCATGGGTCTGCCGATGAGCGGCAGGGGATGATGCTCCGCCCACGGAGGGGCCTCCGCGCTCCGGTCCTGGTTCTCTGCTTCGTATTCTCGGCGCAGCCGCAAGAGGTGTTATCCCAGTCGACCGGGGAGTCACGCACAACCCCGCCTTCCTCGGCTGGACGATCTACTTCCTCGGACTACATCCACGACACGATGGCTCCGCAAGCCCGCGCCGCCAGGGCGTCGGAGCCGATTACGCTGGACGGGAGGCTGGACGAGTCCGTGTGGAGGACGGCTCCGGCGATCACCGAGTTCCTTCAGAGCATCCCCGACGAGGGTCAGAGAGCCAGCGAGGAGACCGAGGTAAGGATCCTATTTGACGACGAGAACATCTACGTCGGTGCCTGGCTTTGGGACAGCGGAGAGGTTCAAAACCGGATGTCACGTAAGGACGGAACCGTGCCGGACGCGGATTTCTTCGTGGTCCTCTTCGATAGCTATCACGATCACCGCACAGCGTTCCGATTCGGCACCTGGCCTTCGGGGGTGAAGAAGGATCAGATCATCGTTGCGGGAGGAGGCCTACAGGACACCTCTTGGGATCCGGTCTGGGACCTCGAAACCACCATCACCGACGAGGGGTGGTTCGTGGAGATGCGGATACCCTTCAGCCAGCTCCGCTACGGGGCCGGGGACGGTGTTCAGAGCTGGGGGTTCCAGGCCGAGCGTCGCCTCCGGCGAAAGGGGGAGGACGTGGCGTGGGCCTTTACTCCCCGAAGCGAGCCGCGCGGGGTCGCCCGTTACGGCCATCTGGATGGAATCGAGGGGATCTCTCAAGGGAGGCGTCTGGAACTCCTTCCCTTCGTCACGGCGCGTGCAGAGTACCTTCAAGTGGCTCGCAGTGAAGTCGCTCCCTTCGCCAATCCATTTCGGAGCGGGTCGGACTACTTCGGCAACGCTGGACTCGATCTCAAGTATCGCGTGGGGACCAACCTGACCCTCGACGCGACGGTGAACCCCGACTTCGGCCAGGTTGAGCTGGACCCCGCCGTAATCAACCTGACGGCTTTCGAGACACGATTCGAAGAGAAGCGTCCCTTTTTCGTGGAAGGGGCCGAGATCTTTCGGTTTGGAGACCTGGGGGGTCGGCCGGGAGGAACGGAGGCGCAACTCGTCTACTCGAGAAGGATCGGGCGGACGCCTCAGGGCTCGGTACCCGATGAGGCCGAATACTCGGACATCCCAGGATCTACGACGATTCTCGGGGCAGTGAAGCTCTCCGGAAAGACCGCCGGGGGTTGGTCGATCGGAGTCCTTGACGCGGTAACCGATCGGGTTCGGGCTCCGTGGACGGATAAGGAGGGCCGCAGTCAGACCGCGGAGGTGGAGCCCCGGACGAACTATCTGGCGGCGAGGCTGAGGCGCGACATACGGCAGGGCACTGGCTCGTTCGGGTTCTTGGCTACGAGCGTTCACCGTGACCTCGAAACCCAAGCTTTGGCGGGACGACTGCGATCCTCGGCGTATTCCCTTGGTGCGGATGGCCGGATCGAGTGGGACAGCCAGAAGTGGATGTTGGCTGGCAAACTCTCGGGGAGTCGTTTGGCGGGGAGTTCCGACGCGATCATCCGCACGCAGAGGAGCTCTGCTCGCTACATGGACCGGCCCGATGCCGATCACTTGGATTTCGACCCGGGAGCCACGTCGCTCACGGGTTTCTACGGGAAACTCGACCTGCTGAAGCAGTCCGGCGCGTGGCAAGGTGGCGTTGGCATGACGGCAATCAGTCCGGGCTACGAGGTGAACGATCTCGGTTTCCAGACCTGGGCCGACCGAGTCGACCTGACGTCGAGGTTCGGATACGAGCAACCGACTGCGGGAGAACACTTCCGGACTCTGAGTGTGACGGGTGGATCCACGGGCACCTTCAATTTCGGCGGTGAGGCCGTCTTCGCGGAGGCTGACCTGGCGCTTCGTGCACAACACGTAAGCTTCAATACCCTGAACCTTCGGGTCGCTCGTCAGTTTCGCGTATGGGACGACCGGCTGACCCGGGGAGGTGCGCTCACCCGCCAGCCGGCAGGCTACTCGGGGAGTATCGAAGTTGAGACAGATCGACGCGAACCCTGGCAGGTGCGTGCTGCCATTGATTTCACGGAGGACTCGGCGGGCGGAAGGGGTCGTCGCGTCGAGGTGGGCCTCGGATTTCGCTTTCTCGAGATTGTCGAGGTCCAGGTGGTGCCGAGCGTGACTCGAACTCAGACAGCGGCGCAGTATGTGACGACCGTCTCGGATTCCACGGCGGTACGAACCTTCGGCGAGCGGTACGTCTTCGCACCGCTGGACCAGACTACGTTGGCGGTGGAGTCGCGCTTCAACGTCACCTTCACACCCGACCTCAGCTTCGAGCTATATGCTCAACCCTTCGTCTCTGGTGGCGAGTACGGCGATTTGATGGAGTTGCGGTCCCCGCGAACCTTTGACTTCCTGGTCTACGGACGGGACCAAGGCGTGGTGACGCGGGGAAGCGGCGGGGTCCGCACCATCGACCCAGACGGTACTGGTACCCGAAGCTTTCGGATCGACCCCCTCGACTTCAGCTTTCGCTCACTGCTCGGAAATGCAGTACTCAGATGGGAATGGCGTCCCGGGAGCACGTTGTTCTTGGTGTGGCAGCAAATCCGGTCGGAGGAGCTCCTGGATACCGCATCTCGGGAAAACGCTGGAACGGTCGGTGACTTTCGGCTAGGTCCCGACACTCGGGCGCTCTTCGGACTGGAGCCGGACAACCTCTTCATGCTGAAGGTGACTTACTGGCTAAACCCCTGACCGCGCCGACCGGACGGCGCATTGGGCGAAGCAACCCCGATGGGATCGACGAAGCGCCGGGCGCGCGGATGGACGACCGATCCGGGGGACGGTCTAGGGGTCGGCCCTGGGGAGCGTCACCGTGAAGACAGTTCTTCCCGGCTGCGACTGACAGCCGATACTCCCGCGGTGGTCGGTAGTGATGATCCGGTGCGCGATCGCAAGGCCGAGGCCCGTCCCCTTTCCGGGTGGCTTGGTCGTGAAGAAGGGGTCGAAGATCTGGCGACGAACGTCGCTAGGCATTCCGGGGCCCGCGTCCGTGACCTTCACGATCACCTCTTCTCCCTCCGACACCGCTTCCACCTCCAACGTGCCCGTGCCGTCCATGGCATCCACGGCGTTTTCGATCAGGATGGTCCAGACCTGACTGAGATCCGCGGCGTTGCCCAGGACGGGAGGCAGATCGGAGGAGATCTCCGTCCGGAGGTCGACGCCGTCCTTCGTGCGGTGCCTGAGCAGCGTAAGCGCGTTCATTATGCTCTCTGCAACGTCCACTCGACCGCTGCCGGCGGCTCGCCTCTGATGTGCGTACATCCGGATGGCTGAGACCACCTCGGAGATGGCCCGGGCGGAACGTCGAAGCTCAGCTCCCATCCCGTGGACCATGAGACCAACGGCGAGCCAATTGATAACCGGCTGAAGGGCCGGCCGACCCAAGCGCTCCGCCAGCTCCTCCAGTCCTTCCACCGTCCATCCCGCGGTGGCGAGGGGCGGTGCGAGGTCCCACGGATCTTCGAAGCCCCTCTGCTCGAGCCACTCCTCGAGACCGCGCTCCGCATCGGCCAGCTGGAGCCGATCGATCTGGCTCTCGGCCGACTGGCTCATCCGGGCGCCCAGTTCGCGGATCCGTTCCTCCGCCTGGCCTTCCAGCTCCAGGCATTCGACCTCCGCGGACCTCACCCCCCACTCACCGATCAGCTCGCTCAGATGCTGTGCCGTGCGCGGAAGAGCCGCTGCCGGGTTGTTGAGCTCATGGGCAAGGCCGGCGGTGAGCGTCCCGAGCGCTGCCAGCTTCTCCCTTTCCACAAGCGTTTCCTCGACGCTTCGGAGTCGGGCCATTACGGTGCGGAGCATGCTCATTGAGGTCCCTGGGCTCTTCTCCAGCAGACCCTGAAACTCGTCCGGGCCGATCACGAGAAACTCACTGTCCACGACCGCTCGGACAGAGGCCGATCGCGGGCTTTCCTCGAGCAGAGCCATCTCCCCGACGAAGCTTCCGGGGCCCTCGACCGAGAGAAGCACCTCCTCTCCTCCCTGGACGCTCAGGACCTCGACCTCTCCATCGAGCACCAAATAGAGGCCGTCTGCCGCGTCGCCCTGAGTCATTACCAGCTCGCCGGGTGCGGCTCGGACGTGGTTGGCAGTCCGAGCCAGCCGGTGCAGGTCCGTCTCTGTGAGATCGGAAAGCAGCGGAATCCGACGCAGAAGCTCGGTGACCGCCGAAGGTGACTGGCTCATCGCGCGCAGCCGACCGGACGCGGGCGACGCCGAGAGCGCCTCGAAAGCGGCTGAGAGCTCGGAAGTGCTATCAGGTATCGCGACATTCACCCACAGCCGCTACGAATCGCCGCCAGTTGCTGGCAGCTTCATTCGCGTCAGCATCTCCTCGTATCCAGGGAGTCTTCGCAACGGCGCGAACCATGGTGAAGTAAGGGCACCCCATGCTAGCCAGGGGTCGCGTGCCTCGTAGGCCTCCTGTAGGAGCCCGAGAGCCTCTTCCGCCCTGCCGGCACACGCCGCGGCTAGCGCGATGGTAGAAGGCTGCACGTACTCCTGTCGGGATCGGGCCACTAGCTCCGCGTCGACCGCCGAGGCGTCCGCCGACCTCTCGGACTCGGCATAGAGCCTGCCCAGATTCGCCAGGGCCAGAGGATTCCGTCCAGATGCGGACAGCGCCCGTCGATACGCTTTTCCGCCTCCGAAAGGCGAGCGGCGCAGTGGTAGGCTGTCGCCAGCACAAACTGCCCCCAGTACGAATCCGGATCGGACTCCGCCCCTTTACAGGCTTCCTCGACCGCCTCTCCTGCTCGACCGGCAAAGGCCAAGACATACGCAAGCATTGTGTGCGTGTATGCGGAAAGAGGGTCGATGTCCACTGCCACTCGCGCCTCTGCGACCGCAGCTTCGTGGTCCCCTCTCGTCGCCTGCAGATACGCCACTGCGTGCCAACATCGGGCCTGAACGTAGCTCGGATTGAGCTCGAGGGAGCGCTGAAACTCGCGGCCCGCCGTTGGCCAGTCCCAATCCCGTACGAAGGCAATGATCGCGAGGGCATTGTGCGCCTCCGCGAGCTCCGGCGCCAGCGCGACGGCTCGGTCAGCCGCCTGACGAGCAGGGGGCCATGCTTCGGGGGGCG
>JAHEKL010000175.1 GCA_024638345.1 Gammaproteobacteria bacterium
ATGCCCTCGACCCGTGCCGGGTCTCGAGCACCATCGCCAGGCTCAGGAAGAGAAGGAGAGGGGCCACCGCTCATTCGACGATTGCCAAGGGCCGCTCATCCCGCGCCATCAGAAGCCGGAGCCATACGTCCACGTCGATCCGGCGATTCTCCGCGATCAGAAGATGTGGCCTGGACTCGTTCGGTCCGAACAATCCGAGCCAGCGCTCCGTTGCCTCGGTCGCCTTTTCCTCGAGCTCCGAACGAGGGGCCAGGTAATCGTATTCGAATGTTTCGAACCCGGGGAGCTCGACGATCGATCGATAGGCTACCTGCCGGGTCGCCGAGTATGAATCGGTGAGGAGTTGAGCCAGGTACGCGGCCATCCAGGTGCCTCCCGACGCCTCCCGAGCCACGTCCCAGCCCAAGTGCCAAGCGAGGATCGTGCGTTGGGCCGCATCGCCCTTCAGCACCCAGAGGATGGAGGCGGCGATGGATCGCTCGTCAACGTCCAGTTCCGCCATGGGCTGCCCGTACCACTCGTTCAGATACCGACTCGACCATTCCAGAGTCCGGTAGAGGTGACAGAGGTTGCACGCGTTGGGACGCCCACTCTCCACCGAGACCTGAACGCTGGGATTGTCGATCCGGTGGCTCCGCATGGCTGAAAAGAGTCCGTACGTGGTGTGAGGCATGTGACAATTCATGCACTCGCTTCCGGAAGATCCGGGAAGATGCCGGGTGTGCTCCGAGATCTCGCTGGCGAAGTCGGCGTGGCAGCTCAGACACGAACGGTCTCCCGCGACCTGGGGATCGAGCTGGGCGTCCGGGGCCTCGTACTCATGCATCGAGTGGCACGTTAGGCACGTGAACTCGCTCGCTTCGAGATGGACGTCTTCGAGGAGGCCGTTGTACTCCCGACCCGCGACGCGAATCGTTCCGTCGCGCCAGAAGTTGCCCAAGGCGAGGGGGTCGCTGCCCAGCATCTCCTGCAGCAGGGGATCTTCGGGGTCCCTCGGGTAGCGAAACACGGACCTGGACTCGTGCAGTTCATCTCCGGCTCTGAACGGCACCCCGCTCGCCACGTACGCCTGCTGATCCGTCCACTCTCCGAAGCTGTGGCATTGAGCGCACGTCTCCACGGAGCGTCGGGACTCGAGCTTCTCCGGATTGACGATGGTCGGATCGGGGGCGTCCGGATCCTGCAACTGGCGAAAATACTGCAGATAACGCCGAACCGGCGACTGATAAGAGCGGACGTGCTCCTGGGCCGGACCGTGGCACGCCTCGCACGCGATGCCCAGCTCCACCGTCCGTGTGTCGAACCCGCCGACATACTCCGTAAACCGGGGCTCGGTCCCCACCGAGTGGCACTGTGAGCAGTTGCCGTTCCAGGTTGTGGCTCCCTGGAGCGAAGAACTCGGCGGCCTGAGAAATGAATCCTGATTGGGGATCCATCTCCCCTCTGAAATCAGCCAAACCCACGGGATCTGGACGAGTGCGCCATCGTCGGGCCCGATAGGGCCCGCCGCCGGCGGTCTGCGGATCCAGTAGTTCTGCATGTGGTGAGAGCCGGTGGTCATCACGACCCGGGCCTCGAAGCGCGGCGGGCTCTCGGGCCAATCCGCGCGCAGGCGCTGCATGAAGTCGGCGGGCTGCTCGAACCATAGCGGATCGGGCATCTCGACCCAGAGCTCGTCGCCCCGGCGCTCGAGGCGCCACTGATGACCGCGGTCCTCGAGGACGACGTCGTCGAACATCCCCAGCACGGTCGACGCGCTAGCGGCCTGTGTCATGGTTCGATGGTAGGAACCGTGCCAAGCGTCGTACTCAGCCGGATGGCACGCTTGGCACGTAACCGAGGTCGTGAACCCTTCCCCCATCGTCTGCCCCGGAAGGGCTCCTCTCAGAGCCTCGTCCGCGTCCGGGACCCAGAAGAGCCCCGCGCCAACCGCGAGTCCCGCACAGAGGACGACGACGATGACGATAGGGTAGTAGCGCGTCTGGGAGCCGTACGGAGGAGCATGGGCCATGGGTAGCGGCAAGCTACCGAGGGCTTTTCATGGGGACAAGCGAGCGAACTCGGTGAATACGGGGACTGCGGATAAGCAGGAGCAGCCGCTTCGTCCATCGCAAAGGTACTGATCCGTGACCCAAGCGCGAGATGCGTCGGTTTGCCTGCGGCGCGCCGACCGCCAATGTTCTCTATGTCCGGCTCCCGCGATCGTGCCGCGGGGAAATCGAGACCTCGCATTTGGGGGAACCATGTCATCGCTTCGACTCTTGATCTCCGTGCTCTTTGCTGTCGTGGTCATCGCAGCGTGCTCAGCGGAGTCCGCGCCACCGGCCATGATTTCCGGCAGCGACGTCAACGCCATCACCGGTGAGGGACTTCCGAACCCGAACCCGACGCGGATCGCGAGCTGGGCGACCTTGCCCGAGGGACGGGAGTGGGGTTCGACCGCCGGCCTCGACATCGACCCGACGGACGGGCAGGTGTGGGGGTACGAGCGCTGCGGATCGGGCTCGGCGGGTGGGCCCGGGGTCAACTGCGAGAACAACCCGGTGGACCCCGTCTTCAAGTTCGACCGCGACAGCGGGGAGATCCTCGCCAACTTCGGCGCGGGAATCTTCGTCACGCCCCACGGCATCTATGTGGACGAGGAAGGAAACGTCTGGGTTACGGACTTCGCCGGCAACGAGGCAGGCACCAAGGGTCACCAGGTGCACAAGTTCAGCCCGACCGGTGAGTTACTCATGAGCCTCGGGGTCGCGGGCCAGCCAGGGAGCGACCCGGGGTCCCTGAACCAGCCCAACGACGTCATCGTCGCGCCGGACGGTAGCATCTTCGTAGCGGACGGACACAGCGGTCAGGGGATGATCACCGAAGGGCAGATTGCCGAAGGGCGCGCTGCGGGGCTGACCGGCCGCATCGTCAAGTTCTCGCCTAGTGGCGAGTACATCATGGAGTGGGGCGAGATAGGCACCGAGCACGGTCAATTCCGCACGCCGCACGCCCTCGAGTTCGATGCTCAGGGCCGCCTTTGGGTCGCCGACCGGGGCAACCATCGCCTCGAGATCTTCGATCAGGAGGGCAACTACCTCGAGTCACGCTATCAGTACGGACGCATCAGCGACCTCTTCATCACCGAGCAGGCGATGGTGTACGCCATCGACTCCGAGTCGAACGAGATGCGGCACATCAACTGGCGAAACGGCGTTCGAATCGGGCCCGTCGACCGGGACGTGCTCGTTGGCTTCATTCCGCCCTGGGAGTCCGCGAGCCGACCTCAGAACGGGGTGACAGGCGAGGGCATCGGGGTCGACGCGCAGGGCAACGTGTACGTGGCCGAGGGACCGGCGTCGCTCGCGGACGCGGGCTCTGCGTTCACGAAGTACGCGGTGGCCGGTATGTGAGTGGGGTGCGAGGTACCGACCCGCGAGCCCGCTGAGTCCCGGGATGTGACTTTTCGTGGGCAGCCAGGTCATTGGTTCTAGAGACCGCGGGCCGCCCTGCGAGCGACGTCAGATCCGGCGCACTCCTGAGACGGCCGACCACAATGCGAGGGTCACCGTGAGGGCTGCCCTACCTCAGAACGAGTCGGAGCGACTTCGGTCCCTCCACGACTACGACATCCTCGACACCCTGCCGGAAGACTCCTACGACGATATCACCCACCTCGCCTCGGAGATCTGTGGGGCTCCGATCTCCGCGGTGACCCTGGTCGACCGAGATCGACAGTGGTTCAAGTCTACGGTTGGTCTCGCCGTCCAGGAGACGTCCCGAGACGTCGCGTTCTGCGCGCACGCCATCCTGGAGGCAGACCTGCTGATCGTCCCCGACGCTCGGGCCGACGAGCGTTTTTCGGACAACCCGCTCGTGACTGGCGAGCCCGGGATCCGCTTCTATGCGGGGGCACCACTGGTCACTCCGAAAGGAGCCCTTCTCGGAACCCTTTGTGTGATCGACCGCGTGCAGCGGACGCTCTCCGACGCTCAAGCTCAAGCGCTGCGAGCGCTGTCGCGACAGGTCATGGCGCAACTGGAGCTTCGACGTCACATCGCGGAGCAGAAGCGGTATCGAGAGCTGCTCGAAGATGCGAACGGTCGCCTCGAGACCGCGAGCGTGACCGATGACGTCTCGGGCTTCTTCAACACGCGATTCCTGCACCAATACCTCGACCGCTGGCTCGCGCCAGGGGCCGAGGACGCCAAGACGCTGTCTCTCGTGTTCTTTGACATGGACGGCTTCAAGCGAGTCGTCGACACCCATGGGCATCTGCTCGGCGCCAAGGTGCTGAAGGAGGTCGCGCAGACGGTGCATGGGCAACTGGACCCCGAGGACTGCATCGTGCGCTACGGCGGGGACGAATTCGTCGTGATCCTACCGGAGCAGGATAGCGAAAGCGCGCTGGGGAAGACCGAACGCATGAAGCGGGCTATTCGCTCGACC
Organism: Gammaproteobacteria bacterium; assembly: GCA_024638345.1. GTDB lineage: Bacteria > Gemmatimonadota > Gemmatimonadetes > Longimicrobiales > Gaopeijiaceae > JAAXGI01. The sequence continues at coordinate 4,432 of JAHEKL010000175.1, forward strand.
CCTTTCCTGAGGGACGAGGGGTTGGAAGTCCACGTCACCGCGTCTTTCGGTCTGGCCTCGTATCCCGACGAAGCCACGGAGAAGAGGGAACTTCTGACGCTCGCCGATCAGGGCCTATTCCGCAGCAAGGCCAAGGGGAAAGACCGTATCTCACGGGGCGCGCCCGTCCACGCCACGACCCGTGCAGGAGTGACCTGACGGCAGCTCACACGGTTGGACGGATGTTCTGATTCATCCGGAAGAGATTGCTCGGGTCGTACTCGTTCTTGAGCTCCACCAGACGCTCGTAGCCAGAACCGTACGCCGATTCGAGTCTCGCCCCCTCTTCTTCCGTCATGAAGTTCACGTAAGCCTCGCCTGTGGCGTACTGGCCGACGGCCTCCCACAGGTCGCGGCACCACCCAATGCAGGCATCGTCCTGCGAAGGGTCGCTCCAGCGCCCGTGCACGTTCAAGACGAACGCAGCGCTTCGCCCCTGGTAGGCGGTTGCAGCGTCCGGCACTCGGCTCTGTGCACCACCGACCTGGCCGAAGAAGACCTCACACTGGGGACTCGGAAGCGTGGCCACGTAACCCAGGACCTCGTCGATCAGTCCATCACTCATCTCGGCAAAGTCGTGCGTCTTCCAGTAGTTGCGCTCACCGGGGGTGAGCAGGGGATCGAACGCCTGCTGCCAACCCACGTAAGGATGAGGACCGATGACGTCGGCAATCGGAGTGCCCATGGCTCGCAGGGGAGCGAGCGCGATCTCGCCATCTGACATCTCTCCCGCGTACATGGCGGCAAGGACCACGACCTCTGTGCCATGGACTTCCTCGGGAAGGAATGGCAGCGGAGGTGCCTTCCTCATCACGCTCCAGACCGTCACCTCGTCCGGAGCACCTTTGAGGAAGTCCCGGTAGCCACGGAGCACCTGCCTCGCATCCGCGAAAGGGTGAACGATCAGACCCGACAGTATCTCTGGACCGACGGGATGCGCCTGAAACTCGAAAGAGGTGACGACGCCGAAGTTGCCACCGCCGCCCCTGAGCCCCCAGAAAAGGTCCGGATGCTCGGATTCGCTGGCGACCACGATGCTTCCGTCTGCCAGCACGACGCGCGCCGAAAGCAGGTTGTCGACGGTCATTCCATACTTCCGACTGAGCCATCCGAACCCGCCGCCGAGAGTGAGACCGGCGATTCCCGTGGTAGAGTTGATGCCGGTCGGCACAGCCAGGGCATGGGCCTGAGTGGCTGCATCCAGGTCGCCGAGCGTGACCCCGGGCTGCACGCGGACGGTCCGGGAACTCGGATCCACAACGACATCCTTCATCTTCTTGAACGAGATCATCAGTCCGCCGTCGCACACCGCGTTGCCGGCGATATTGTGGCCAGCCCCGCAGATCGACAGAAGCACGCCATGCTCAGCAGCGAACTTCACCGCGTTGCTGACATCCCCCTCGGCCCGGCAGTCCACGATGAGACCTGGTCGACGATCGATCATGGCGTTCCAGATGGACCGCGTGTCCTCGTAGCCCGCCGATTCGGGAGTCAGCAAGTTACCGACGAGCGCGTCTCTGAGAGCCTCGACCGCTCCTTCACTGACTGCGGTGCTTCCTCCATCCAGGGTGGTCAGATGTGGCATGGTGTCCCTCCGCGCGCAGTAGTTCGGTGACTCAGAGACGATAAGAGGATTCCAATCA
>JAHEKL010000176.1:0-3712 GCA_024638345.1 Gammaproteobacteria bacterium
CCCGACCGTTCTCCTTTCGAAGACGTCCTCCCACCTCCCAGCTCTCTCGAAGAGCGGAATCGAACCGAGGTCCCCCGGAACGGAACACGTGCTCCTGGATGCAAGCGGTCTCCGGCAGCGCTCGTTTCCCGCCTCCGTCGGGCGAGTTCGGCGGGACCGGCGTTCCGGCTGCGATGTGACGGCTGCGATTACATCCGACGACGAGCTCGCCGGCGTCTCCGATCGGGGTGAGGATCGTAACGCTGAACCCGGTTCCATCCGTGCATCTGAGGTGGTAGACGAGCTCGTGCAGGTTGTTCGTGAAAGCATCGGGTGAGTGAGTTCCCTGGTGGAGCTTGGTCAGGAGATCACAGCGGATCTCGATGGCTGCGCTGCCTCCGTCGCCGATTCGCATCTCCATGTCGTTCTCCCACTCGACCTTGTGACCCACGTGATCTTCGTTCCGAACCGCTCCGAAGCCGCTTGCGACGAGGTGCTGGTTCGCGTAGCCGAAGGGGATCGGACCGACCAGACCGAAGAGATCGGATCCCTTCGGATCTCTCCCGTGCTCGTGGCCGAACGTGCAGCCAGTGGCCGGGTCCACGGGTGGGTGCCAGGTGGGATAGACCAATCCGTCCGGGCCGACCGCGGAGTGCTGATCGTGCGACTGGCTCGTGCAGGTGTCCGGGCCCGCCGGTGACCAGATCCCGAGGGAGGTGCCGTTACCGATGGGGGTGGGGGTGTCGCTCGGCCCGATCGCGTCGTCGCCCAGGTCACACCCGGTGAGAAGGACGCACAGCGCGACGATCCACACCCGACAGCACGGAGCCGTGGCGGCGTCGAGAAGCGTCTCGGCGGGGGCCTTGGTGCTCGGGGCAGGGGTAGCGGCGGAGGATGAGTGGAACATGGGGCTTTCTCTTTGGAGTCGAACCGGTGTGGAGGCGTGGCCAGCCGGTTCAGCTCCCGCGAAGGTGGATGGAGACTCGGATCGTGCTGAGCCCGACCCGACGGGCGACGGTCGTCTCGTCGTTCTTGAGCGATCCGAGCGAGGATGCGTCGAGGGTCACCTGGCTACCGATGAGCCAGCCGGCGACGACCGGGAGGTCCCAGCCCGTCCCGACGCTGATCCGCGGCGCGTCGAGTCGAAAATCGCCAGCACGATAGGCGGACCAACCGAAGCCTCCGACGAGGTAGAGACCGCGGTCCACGAGTGGACTGAGCTGTGCCGTCACTCCCGCTCGATACACCGACTCGCGCTGGCCATCGTCGTCATGGGTCCAGCCGCCGGCCTCGACCCCCACCCGTAGGTTATCCCTCGCATGAGCTCCCACCGCTACATCGGCCGAAGGCCCCAAATCCCGGGCCGGCTGGCAGATGTCGCAGGTGAGACGAGTGCCTCCGGCCCCGAGGGTGAAGCCCCACCATAGGGCGGGTCCCGGATTCTGTACGGAGTCGTCCGTGCTCAACCGACTCTGCGCGGACAACGAGCGGCTCGCGCCGAAGAACAGTCCGACCACCAACGCGAGGAGCATGAAGCAAGTCGAGCGTGAACCGAGATGAACGACGAAGGAGTGAGGTGTGGGATGTCGCATCTGGCCTGTGAGGTTGAGGCGGAAGGGCACGACCACATGTCCCCGGGGCAGCAAGCTCCATGCCCTCGGGTCGCTGCATGATCGCCTAGTTCACGGGCCCTGCGGCGATTGGGTTTTAAGGGGGGTGCAACGAAACCGATCAGGGGTGCAAAAGGTGCCGATTCGGTCGGTCCCGAAGAAAAGATCTCCGAACCGTGAGGTGATAGAGAAGCGGGCCCGGTCTCGAAGGACCGGACCCGCTCGCGTATCGGTGAGCCGGCGATAGCGCCGGCGATGCGGACGGTGTGCTACTCCTCGCTGCCCACCGCGAAGCAATAGAACAGACCGTCTCCCCCGGTGCCCCGCAGCGCCTCCTGACTGCAGCCCTGCGTCGCATGGGCCGAGTTCCACGAGGTGGGATTCGCTCCGCCTCCGGTTCGGTCGAAGTGTCCCACGAGCGCGCTCCCGTCTCCGCTACTCGTCCAGTTGCTGCAGGTGGTATCCTCGTTCCCCGACGCGAGTGTGCCGTCCAATTGCGCGCCCGTCAGGACATCGTGCCGGTTGGGCGTGTCTCCGCGCCCGTTGATTATGTTGCCCTGCTCACTCAGCTGGGTCTCCTTGGTGAGGTTGTTCTCCCCGTGGAGGCCATCCAGGTTCTGCGCGATCACCGCGCCCTCGTAGTTGTACCAAGGACCGCTTCCGATGCGGTCCCGTGCGTTGATCGCGCCGGCTCCGCCCATCGCCCTCTGGCTCAGGTAGGCTTGCCAAGTCTTGTCGGCCTGACCCACGGCGAATGCGAGATGCTCGCACCACGCATCAGCGCCGTCGAGGCCACCCAGATCGGCACCGTTTCCGGGACCGACGCTGGTGAGAAAGAAGTTCATCCTGGCGTCCTGGGCCTCCGCAGACGGCGCCGCGGTGAGCACGAAAGCGACGGTCAGGGTGAGGGTCGAAATCAACCGAATCATGAACACCTCCTGTCGAGTGCTGATCGCCCCGGCTTCACCGAGGCCTTCCGATCGGGTATATGAACCGCTCGTATTCTAAGTCGACGTCCACTGGTGTGCGAGCCAGCTCCGCCTCGCTTCTGTCACGGTTCTGCACACCAAAACGTTCTCTCCTTGCTCCGTCCCGTTCGAAGCTCGGGTCCGCTTCCGTCTCGGTCGTGCCGGACCCGACAACCGAGGAATGATCCAGATGCGCAGTGAGCCTGTTTCGAGACGTCGCGCCGATCATGGGGCCCTAGACCGTATGGCTCGCCGCATGGCGGTGATCGCGAAAGCGAGTCTGCTCCTGGGCTTGACAGCCGCCTGTGGAGATCCCGTAGGCCCGGGCGGGGACGGCTCTCCTCGACGGATCACGGAGCTGCCCCGACCCCTCGAGGTCTTCGAGGTCGATGCGATCGCTGCGAGCAACCGATTCGGGCTCGATCTACTCCGGCAGATCGAGGACGACGAGCCGGGTAAGAGCGTGTTCCTCTCGCCACTCAGTGCCTCACTCGCGCTCGGGATGACGTTGAACGGAGCCGCGGGCGAGACACATGCGGGGATGACGGAGGCCCTCCGCTTCGGTGACCTGACCGAGAGCGAGATCAACTCGGCCTACCGCGGTCTCATCGACCTGCTGGCAGACCTCGACCCCGAGGTCGATCTGGCCATCGGGAATGCGATCTGGCACCGTCGAGATTTGACCGTTCGAGATGATTTCCGCTCCCGAGTGGAAGCCGCGTTCGACGCACGCGTGGAGGGGCTCGACTTCGGAGCGCCGGGCGCGGCAGACATCATCAACGACTGGGCGAGCCAGTCGACGCGAGGTCGAATCGATCGGATGGTGACCCCTCCCATTCCCGGTAACGTGCTCGCCTACCTGATGAACGCCGTCTACTTCAAGGCCGGATGGACCCAGCCGTTCGATCCCGATCTCACTCGCGAAGCGCCGTTTCATCTTTCCGACGGCACTCCCGCGACGGCCGAGTTCATGATGCGGGACGACACGCTGAGCTTCTACGCCGACCCGCGGTACGCCGCGGTAGATCTGCCCTACGCGGGACAGGCTTACGCCATGACCGTCGTCGTACCGGACCACGGTATCACATTGAGCGAGATCGTCGAGGCGATGGATGTGGAGGAGTGGGGCAGGCTGATCGACGGGCTACAAACCAC
>JAHEKL010000176.1:3722-4193 GCA_024638345.1 Gammaproteobacteria bacterium
GTGGACGAGGAGGGAACCGAGGCGGCCGCGGTCACATCGGTGATCATCATCGACTCCGCACCTCCGCAGGTGAGGGCAGACCGGCCGTTCCTCTTCGCGATCCGAGAGCGCCTTTCCGGAACGATCCTGTTCGTGGGCCTGATCCGTGAGGCGCCTGCGATCTGATCCGATCGATCGCGATCTGCGGCCTCAGCGTCCAGGGATCACTCGTCCGAAGGTCGTCTCCGCGCCTCGTTGACCACCACCGCCACCGCCTGATCACTCCGGTTGTGGATCCGAAAGCGAGTCCCGGGCTCACGCCACGCCCAGTCCCCCATCGAGTCGAGCTCCGCCGCCATGCCGTCCTCCCGGCTCACGTGCAGGAGTCCGTCCGTGACCTGGACCACGATCGTCGGGTTGTCGTGCACCTGTTCCTGCGTGGACTGCCCGGGCTCCAATTCGACCCGGTAGGAGCGGAACCACTCGTTCTCG
>JAHEKL010000176.1:4203-6089 GCA_024638345.1 Gammaproteobacteria bacterium
TCTCGAGTTGTGGCTCCTCCGCCAAGCCCTCCGGGCGATCGGACATGCCCGAGATCGGGGGTCCATAGTTGGTGAGCGCGATGATCCGGAAGAGGTTCGGGCCCGGATTGTTGACGCGATGCGTGAAGTTCTCCTGGACGTAGTCGGTGTTGCTCGAGACCGGACCGCCCCGGGGGCCGTCCCCATTACTGATGAAGGTGTACATGATGGCGGCATCGTGTGTGTGGGCCAGGGTCGTATCGCCCGGGTTGATCTGCACGTCGATCAGATAGATGTCTCCGTCGCGGTGCACGGTCCGGTGACGAGGCTCCTGGCGGATATTCACGATGCGGCTGCCGAACTCCTCCTCGGTTTGAGCGGACGCCTCCGCGGACATGAGCAACGCGGGCGCAAGAAAGACAGTCGCGGCGGTCCAACGTAGAACGATCGTCCGGATCGCGTCTCGATGCATCTTCGTTTCCTGGGTCAGGTATGGAATCGGGCAGGTGGGGCTGGCGTAGGGCCCTCACTGTCGAGCCGATATGATACGACCGTATACTTCGGCTTCGCCACCCTGCGGCCGCGCCGACGGGCCGCTCCCGCCTGGAGCCACAGATGTCGCGAGCGCTGATCACCTCCATCGTATTCGCCCTTTTCGTTTCGCCAGTTTCGGGGATTCTCGCGCAGGAAGGATTGCCTCGCGTCCCCCCGGCCGAAGTCGGGCTCTCCGAGGACGGTCTCGAGCGGGTCACGGAGCTCATGGAGGCTTTCGTCCGGGACGGCAAGATCGCGGGCGCCGTGTCCGGCGTCGCCAGGGGCGGGCGGCTTGCGTACCTGGAAGCCGTTGGGACTCAGGACCTGGAGACGCGGGCGCCCATGACGGATGCGTCGCTCTTTCGCATCTATTCGATGAGCCGAACCGTCACATCGGTCGCGGCCATGGTGCTATGGGAAGAAGGGCGCTTCGACCTCGACGACCCCGTCTCGCGATATCTTCCCGAGTTCGATCGGGTCCGAGTGGCTGAATCGCCCAACGATGAAGGCCGTCCCCCCGTTCGCCCGATCACCGTTCGAGACTTGATGCTGTTCACGTCCGGAATCAGCTCCAGGAGCTCCGAGCTGTACCGAGAGCTCGGGGTCCGATCTCGCTCGATCCCGATGGCCCAATTCATCCGGAATGTGGCGAGCGCGCCCCTCATGGAGGACCCCGGAACACGTTACCGATACGGAGTCGCGACCACGGTGCTCGGGGGTCTCATCGAGGTATGGTCCGGCCAGACCCTGGACGTGTTTCTCCGGGAACGTGTCTTCCGGCCCTTGGCCATGAACGAGACGAGCTTCTGGGCCGAGCCGAATCGGGCAGATCGTCTGACGACCGTCTACCGCCAGACAGACGATGGTGGTCTCGAACCCTTCGAGATCGAGGTCGTGCCGTTCACGCAGAAGCCGGAGCTTCTCGAGGGCGGGATCGGCCTGCTGTCCACGGTGCCCGATTTCCTTCGGTTCAGCCAGATGCTCCTGAACGGGGGCGAGCTGGACGGCTTTCGGCTGCTCGAAGAGGAAACGGTCGCGATGATTACGGCGAACGGTCTGTCGGACGAGGTGCTCGCCACCCGGCGGGGAGGGAGCGGTTGGGGGCTCGCGAACGTGAGCGTCATGTTGGATCCGTCCTCAGTGGGCTTCCCCACGGCGGTCGGGGAGTACGGGTGGGATGGGAGCGCGGGTACCGTCTTCTGGATCAATCCGTCCGAGGACCTGGTGATCGTGCTCATGTGGCAGAGCTCTCCCGCCAACCCGGAATCTCTCAGGCAGCAAATCAAGACCCTGATCCACGAGGCCATCGCGCGCTGATCCGAGACCTCGATCCGCCGCGATTTCTCGACTCTCGACTGGAACGATTCGTTGCA
>JAHEKL010000010.1:0-4693 GCA_024638345.1 Gammaproteobacteria bacterium
GGATGCGTCCGCAGGGGTCGTCCGCCCTCCGGACCACCCGACTCGCCGGTCGACGCGTTGGGCAGCATCACCGTGGGAGCCTCGAGCGGAGGACGTCTCAGCGAGCCGGCCCAGGCTTCGACCTCGATGAGGCCCGATCCGAGCACGGAGTCACCCGGCGCCTCCGGCCGATGCGCGGAGAAGCGGTAGATGCCCGGCTCGATCGAGGGTATGGTCGCGGTTCGGTCCGATTGGGGAAGCAGGCTTCCCCGGAAGCTCGGGTCTGGATCTCCCGTGGCTTCTTCCAGCGGTGCATCGTCTCCCTCGTGAAGCCGCGTCAGGGTCAACTCGACGTCTCCGGCGGCCGACGCCACGCTCCAGGTCAAGGCCTCCCCTCGCGCCTGAACGAGGCTCGCGGGCTGGACCAACTCCCCCTCCCGGTCCGCCGGTCGCTCCAGCAGCCAACCGGTCACTCCACCCCAGAGGGCTCGATACGCCCGGCGGCCATCGCCCTCACGCATCCCCCACCGCCAAAAGCCGTCCGCGAGGGCCAACACGCGACGGCCGGATTCCCCTTCCTGGAGGATGACCACTGGGTACAGCTCGCCATCTCTCGGTCCCTGGACTTGAAGTGCCGTCGTGCCCGGAGGATCGGAAGCCGCCAGAAGCCGAGAGAGGGGAGGCAGCCCGCCGAGGCTGAGACCGGCGATGAAAGGTGACAGGGGAGAAGCTGGCAAGTCTCCCGCCACCGCCCACTCCCCTTCCCTGGCCGCTTCGACGTTCAACCCGGCGAGTTCCGCCCCCTGCGGCGTGCTCGGGAGGAAGAGGACTCTCGGATGGAGGCGGATCTGGTCCGAGAGCCACTCGGGGGTGTCGGCCGCACTGCCGTGGATTACCAGGATCTCGCTGTCTGCAAGGCGGTCCCGAACCCCTTCGGCATCTACCCGATCCACTCGCCCGCCCTCGCGGACCAGGGGAAGGAACCGACCGTCTCCAAGCCGCAGATAGCCCTCCGTCGGGAGACCGGTGACGGCTGCGAGAACCGGGAGAAGGACACGGGGCTCCCAATCCGGACTCAATGAGACGAGCAGGATCCCGCGGTCCGGTTGTCCGGTGATGACCCACCGCGCTCGGAGATCGTCAGCGGGAAACATGTCCCCGTCCAGCAGGCTTCTCGCAGTGTACCGAACGAGCCCCGAGTCCGGCGGCGCCGGGAGGACGATCGGAACGGACACCTCCTGACCTGCCGATGGGACCGCCACTTCCACGATACCGACGATCTCCCCGTCGGCCCGGATCTCCACCAGAGCCGAGTCTCCGGGCGACCCGCCCTCGCCGAAGAGCCCGAGCTGGCCCTCCAGCTCCTCTTCACCGGACGCGCGTGCCGGAAGGCTGAGCTCACTGACTCCGAGATTCCGCGTCGAGCCACCCATTCGGACCAGCCTCAGGGGAACTCTCGTCTCCGTCTGAAGGGCCTCGATCTCCTCCGACCGGCGCCGTAGAGTCGACACGAGCACGACCGAATCCGCCCCCGCCTCGGCGAGACGAGCGACGGCCACCCGAAGGTCGGCGAAGGGGACCAGTGGCGCCCGTCTGGAAAGGGCTTCCGGATCGAGCGCCTCGAGACCCGCTTCGCCGGGGACCGCGATCGCCAGACGTCCGTTTCCACCCGCCTCCGCCAACGCCAGTTCCACCGACTCCTCCCAGAGAGAGGCCTCTCCGTTCGAGCTCAGAGTCATGGAGAAGTCCGGATCCAGCAGGACCCACTTTCCGCCCTCGGGAGCGGGTCGGGTGGGATCGGGGCCAGGGATCTCTATACCGAGGAGCAGCAGGGTGACGATGGCCAGGCTGGTCGAACGCAGCGCCAGCAGTAACCCTCGCCCCGGGACACCCGGCTCGGCCCTCAGATACAGCGAGGCGGCCAGGATCAACCCGGCCGCCCCGAGGATCGCTATGCCGATCGTCGATAAGGTCACGCGGGCTCCCGGGCCGACAGCGGCCCGCCCGGGCGTTCGCTCCGACTACCCCGGGTCACCTACGGTCTTCGGTAACGGTCTCGAGATCGGGAAGAGCGGCCTCGGCCAGTCGGATCACCGGGCCCTGAGGTGCGACCTGAAGGATCGCGACCCGTTCCTGCAGATCCTGCGTCCACGATACCCGAGCTTCGAGCGGGATCGGATCGCCGGCCGGGATGTCGATGTTCATCGGATCCACGGCCCGCCCGTTACGGTGCATCTCGTAGTGGAGATGCGGCCCGGTGGCGAGGCCCGTCATTCCGACGTATCCGATTACCTGACCCTGGGATACGCGCGTTCCGACCCCGATGTTCGACGCGAAGCCGTTGAGATGTGCGTATCGAGTCAAGAAGCCGTTGGCGTGGGTGATCTCCACGGAGTTGCCGTACCCACCGTTTACGCCCCTGCGCGTCACCACTCCGTTCGCCGTGGCCATGACCGGTGTGCCCCTCCCGGCAGCGTAGTCCACGCCGATGTGGGGCCTCGCCACCTTGAGGATCGGATGGTAGCGATTCCGGTTGAACCGCGAGGAGATCCGCCGGTACTCCAGCGGTGCGCGAATGAAGGCGCGCTGAAGCGATTCGCCGGCCAGGTCGTAGTACCCGCCGACGTCGTCTCCGTGAAGGTCGAACCAGATCGCATACAAGGGGTTCCCCGAGTTCACCAGCTCGGCCGCGAGGATTCGCCCGGAACGCATGCTCCCGTCGGGGCGAACCCGTCTTTCGAATACTAGCCGATAGGAATCCCCTCGCTGGATCTGTCTGGAGAAGTCCAGCTGCCACTGAAACACTCGGTCGAGCAGGTGGATGACCTGAGCGCGGTCTCCACGCGGCATTTCGTCCAGTGCAGGATTGAGGACCACTGCGGTCCAGAGGTCGCGGTCGATGACTCCGCCGACCGCCAGCGTGTCCACCCAGACAGGAGTCCGCTCCACCGAGGAATTCCAGCCGAAGCTGCTTCGCTCGAGACGGACCAACTCGTCGCTGGAAACCGTGACGTCCACGCCACGAAGCTGCTCGGTCCCCCGCACGAACCGGAGGCTCACCTCCGTACCGGCCCTCAGTCGGGACGGACTCGCATGCTCCCGGAACGCCAGCAGCAGCCCTTGCTGTTCGTTACCGCTGAGGGACGTCTGTTGGAGGATACCGCCGAAGGTACGACCAGACGAGAGAACCTCGGTCCGGACCTCTTCGGCCGACACCGCGACCAGAGGCTCCAGTTGCCCGGCTTCGGGCGTCGTCGGAACGAGAGGCCCGACCGAGACGAAGCCGAGACCCAAGACACCCCCCAGACCACCGATCATGGTGAGTCGGTTCCGGGCGAACTCCAGTATTCGCTCCATCGCGACGGCGCCTTTCCTCGAGGTGCCGGCAGAACGCGAACCCCGGGAACGCCCGGGACCCCGGGGTCGCGAGAGCTGTCATCCCTCTCGACCCGTCAATCCATCTGCCGACGGATGAACGTCGGAATATCCAACTCGCCGATCTGCCCTCGCTCCACGATGCGCTCCGGAGGACGATGGAAGGGTACCACCTCCCGCTCCTCCTTCGCCACCGCCGCGGCACCGACCAGCGCGGCTCTTCTCTCCTCCTCAGGCTGCGGCTCGGTCCACTTCGCGACACGCGAGACCGAGGGACGACGGAAATCGGGGCGAATCACATCCTCGTCCCCGCGATCGACCTGGCTGTCGAAGCCCGTGGCGATCACCGTCACACGTACTTTACCCTCTAAGGCCTCATCGTGCACGGCCCCGAAGATAATCTCCGCCTCATCCCCAGCTTCTTCTTGAATAATCGTAGAGATCTGGGTGACTTCGTCAATAGCAAGGTCCATGCCCCCGGTGATGTTGATCAACACTCCCAGAGCACCCCGGATCGAGACATCGTCCAGGAGCGGCGAGGACACGGCCTCTTGGGCCGCCTCGACGGCTCGATTCTCACCTTCTCCGAAACCGGACCCCATCAGCGCTGCGCCCCGACATGCCATGATCGTCCGGACATCGGCAAAATCTACGTTCACCTCGCCCGTGACCCGAATCAGGTCGGAGATCCCCTGCGTTGCATGGAGCAGGACTTCGTCGGCCTTCTTGAGCGCGTGCTTGAAGGTGGTCCCCTTTCCAACGACCGACAGCAATCGGTCGTTCGGAACGACGATCAGCGTGTCGACTGCCCGCTTCAACTCGGCCAGTCCCTGCTCGGCCTGGCGCATCCGCTTCCTTCCCTCGAAGGAGAAGGGGCGCGTCACGATCCCGATCGTCAGCGCCCCCAGCTCTCGGGCGATCTCACCGATGATCGGAGCAGCGCCCGTTCCGGTTCCACCACCCATGCCAGCGGTGATGAAGACCAGGTCTGCCCCGTGCAGCGCTTTGCGCATTTCGTCCGCGGATTCCGCGATCGCCTGACGGCCGATCTCGGGACGCGCCCCGGCCCCAAGGCCCCTGGTCAGCTTCTTCCCTAGCTGGATCGTATGGTGAGAGCGCGAGTTCTTGAGCGCCTGGGCATCGGTGTTCGCCGAGATGAACTCGACGCCCTCCAGGTCCTCGTCCACCATTCGGTTCACGGCGTTGCCACCCGCGCCACCCACACCGACCACACGCATCAAAGCGGCTTGTGCCGGTGCATCCTCGAATTCGAAGATCATCATCTCGTCCTCACTCTCCATGGGGGATCAAGTCGTCGTGTTCGGTTGCGAAGGGAAGC
>JAHEKL010000010.1:4703-23704 GCA_024638345.1 Gammaproteobacteria bacterium
TTCACTCTCATCATCAGAAGAATTCGCGGATCCACGCGCCGATTCTCGACGCGGCAGCCGAAGAGATCGTGGAGACTCCCTCCCCGGTCTCGTGAAAGCGGTCCCCGCCGTGCAAGCACAGCCCCGTCACGGTGGAGAAGCGTGGGCGATGGACCGAATCAGCGAGTCCCGAAAGCCCCTCCGCGGGGACGCCGATTCGGACGGGGGAAGCGAATACCTGGGACGCGAGCTCCACGATCCCGTGGAGCGCGGCGGTTCCTCCCGTCAGAACGAGTCCCGCCCCCAGCCGATCCAGCAGGCCCTCGCGTTCGAGCTCCTGATGAACCATCCCGAAGAGCTCGTCGAGGCGCTGCTCGACGATGTGCGCGATCAGCTCGCGTGCCACGTGCCTCTTCTGGCCCGGACTCGGGCCCGGCAGCTCCACCGTCTCCTGCGGATCGACGAGCTGGGCGCAAGCCACCGCGTGCTGCTCCTTGGCTCGCTGGGCCTCCGCGAAAGGGGTCGAGAGCCCCTTCACGAGGTCGCTGGTCACGGTGTCCCCTCCGAGGCCCAGGATTCCGATGTGCCGGATCTTCCCCTCGTAGTAGGCCGCGATCTGGGTCGTCGCCGCCCCGATTTCGACCATCGCCACGCCTACTTCCTTTTCATCCTCGGAAAGGACCGCACGGGCCGTGGCGAGCGGAGCGAGCACAAGCGCCTGGACTCGATAGCCGGCCCTGGACACCGCCTTCCGGATGTTGGTCGCGACGGCCGTGGAGCAGGTGACCAGATAGACATCGGCCTCTAGTCGCACGCCGGACATGCCCACGGGGTCCTTTATTCCGCTCTGATGATCCACGACGTACTCCTGCGGGATCGCGTGCAGGAACTCCCGATCGGGTGGAAGCGCCACCGCCTGTGCCACTTCGTGGACGCGTCTCAAGTCCGCGCGGGTGGTCTCCTCGCCACCGACCGCCACGACGCCCAGGGAGGACCGCGCCTGAATGTGGTCCCCGCTGATTCCAGCCCAAACGCGGTCGACCGACACCCCGGCCATCAGCTCGGCTTCCTTGAGGGCGCTCTGGATGGTCTCGGTGGTCTCCTCGATGTGGGTGACTACCTCCCGGCGAATGCCGCTCGTTCGAGCCTGGCCGACTCCGAGGATCTTCAGGTCTGGGCGCCTTCGCCCCTCACCTACGAGCTCTGCGATGACCGCGCACGTTTTCGTGGTCCCGATGTCGAGGCCCGCGATGAGGTTTGCTCTCATGACCATGGCTACCGGCTCCTTGAGTCGGCGAAGCGGACGACGACCTGGTCGGGGAATCTCAGATCCACGGACACCAGCTCCCGACCCGGCTCACGGTCGAGCGCGTCCTCGAGCACCCGAAGGCCGTCGTTGAGTCGTGCGGGAATGAGCGGAGCCCGATAGCGAAGGGCGGACCGAGGCTGGTCGAGGTGAAGAAGGACGTCCCCCCACGAGTCGAGAGCGATCTCCGACACCGAGGCCAAGAGGGCCGGATCGAGCTCTCCGAGATGGACGAGCTCCTTGGAGAGCTTCCTCAGCTGCCCTGGTGTCAGCTCGGTCCCCTTCCCTTGCCCATCGACTCTCGGCTGAAGAATGGGAAGATCCAGCCGGCGCTCGGCCGGGCTGATCGGGAGCAGACGGGCATCGCTGTCCACCGGTGTCAGCACCGGCGCGGGCAGAAAGGCGACCGGCTCTCGCTCCCGAACCTCGACGACGAGGGTCCCCGGAAGACGTCGTCGAAGACGGGCTTCCCGAATCAGGGGATGGGCACCGAGCCGAGCGGCTGCGGGATCGAGGCTCTCCCAGATGCTGCCCCCCATCGGGAGTGCGGCGGTCGTCAAAAGCTCGTCGCGGGTCATGAAATTGGCCCCTTCCACGCTCACGTCGATCAGTCGGAACACGTCGGCCCGCGCCACGGCTTCGGCGACCCGTGGCGCCTCCAGGACGATCAGCATCCCCAGGCTGATCGTCACGAAGAGTCCGACGCCCCTACGCATCGAGCTCCCTCGGGCCCGTGGCCGTCAGTCGATCCAGCACTCTCTGCCCGATCCGCTCGATCGAGCCTGCGCCGAGCGTCAGGCACAGATCGCCGGGACGCAGCTCGCCGGCGAGAACGTCGGGCAGCGAGTCGAGATCGCCGTGGAACCGTACCTCCGTCGTGACCCCGGCCTGAGGCGCGGCCGTCTCCACCGATCGCGCCACGAGCTCCCCGTTCACCCCCGGGATGGGCGGTTCGCGTGCGGGATAGACGGGTGTGACCCAGACCACGTCCGCCTGCGCCAGGGCCCGTCCGAACTCCTCGGCGAAGTCGCGTGTCCGGGTGTAGAGATGTGGCTGGAACACCGCAACCAGCCTGGACGAGGGGTATGCGCTGCGCGCCGTAGATAAAGCCGCCTCGATCTCACGAGGATGATGGGCATAGTCGTCTACGACCGTGATGCCACCCTTCTCACCGAGCCGCTGAAACCGCCGGACGACACCCGCGAAATCGCCCAGAGACGACTTGATGACCGGCCACTCGACCCCCAGAGCCCGGGTAGCCGCGGCTGCGGCCAGAGCGTTCAGCGCGTTGTGCCGGCCGGGGACCCTCAGAGCCAACGCGCCCCTCTCGACGCCGTCCTCGACGATCTCGAAGCGGCTGCCGTTCTCTTCACGTACGAAGTCCAGTGCCCGAAGCTGACTCCCAGCCGAGAAGCCGAACGTCCTCGTCTCGACCGGAAGTCGAGGGAGCAGCGACGCGGCGCCCGGATCATCGGCGCAGACGATTACGAGCCCGTCGTCCCGCACGCCTTCGAGAAAGGCCGCGAAGCCGGCTTTGACCCCCGCGAAATCCCCGTAGATGTCGAGATGGTCGGCGTCCATGTTCGTGACGATGGCGACCGATGGCTTCAAATGGTGGAAGGACCGGTCGTACTCGTCCGCCTCGACGACGAAGAGATCGTCCTTGCCCGGTCGAAGATGCCCCCCCCAGGACGGCACCCACCCACCCACGAACCCCGTGGGATCCCAACCCGACGAGATCAGGATGTGCGTCGCCATGGCCGTGGTCGTGGTCTTCCCGTGGGTGCCGGCCACCGCCACGACGCGACCCCGGTTCACCCACTCACCCAGCGCCTGGGCCCGCTTCCATACCGGAATCCCGGCCCCCAGCGCGCGCGCCACCTCAGGATGGTCCGACGGAATCGCCGAGGACACGACGAGCCCGACGATTCCATCGACATGGGCTGGGTCGTGGGTGCGCCATACGCGGACGCCCAATCGCTCTAGGGGCTTCACCGAGTCTCCGGGCGCCAGGTCACACCCCGTGACCTTCCCACCCCTCCGAACGATGGCTTCGGCGAGCGCGCACATTCCGGCACCGCCGATCCCCATGAAGTGCACCGTGCCCGAGGGAAGCAGGTCGTGCAGTCCCACCTGCCCCGAGCCGGGTCTCTCCGTTATCGACGTCGTCACGTGCGCCCCTCGATGCCGGAGTGGACGGGGCGCGGAAGAAGCCGATCGAGCGACGCCGCGATATCACGGGCCGCGTGTGGCCGTCCCCGCCCGAGCGCGGCCTCCGCCATACGGGCGCGGATCGACCGCTCACGAACCAGTCGGTCCACGTCCCTCCACAGGACCTCGCCGGTCGCGTCCGCCTGGGGGATGTGGATCGCCGCCCCCGCGTCGCTCAACGCGCGGGCGTTCCGCGACTGGTGGTCTTCGGCAGCCGTGGGAAGAGGGATCAGAATGGAAGGCAGGCCCCACGCGAGGAACTCCGACGTGGTCATCGCACCCGCCCGACTCACCGCCAGTGCGGCGATGGAAAGAGCCAGAGGCATGTCGTGCATGTAGCCGACCGTCCGGACCCAGGCGGGTCGTCCAATCGCCTCGACCTCCCTTTCGACGTCAGTCAGATTCGCCGGACCCGTGACCCAGAGGAGCTGCATCTCCGCGGGTCGCTCGAGTCGGCCCTCGGTGACCTTCCTGACCGCGTCCAGCACCACGTCGTTCACTGCGCGAGACCCCTGGCTGCCGCCGGTCACGAGAACGATGGTCTTTTCGGGATCGACGTCAAGCGCCTGCGCCGCGGCGATCCGATCATGCGTGGTCGGTGGGCGGACGGGATTCCCCGAGAACCGGGCCTTCCTGCGGGTCGTGCGCGGCAACGCCTCTACAGCCTCGGGGAAAGCGAGATGAACCTCACGTGCGAATAGCGAGAGGGCACGTGTGGTCAGGCCGGGGAGGGAGTTCTGCTCCTGCAGGACGAGCCGCGTCCGGGTCAGGACCGCAGCGAGGCCCGCAGGGCCACTCGCGTATCCTCCGGTCACGACGACGAGCTCGGGTCTCAGACGCTTGAACGTGTCGGTCACCTGTCGGATGGCGGCGGCCAGCAGAGCCAGGACGCGTGCGTTTCGAAAGAGCGATTCGCGGCTGAATCCCTCGATCGGTACTAGCAGGTGGTCGAGCTTCCTTTCGGGGAGGATTCTCGCCTCAATCCCGCGCTCGGCACCGACGAAGAACAGACGCACGTCGGGTCGGCGCTCGCGGAGGGCGGTCGCGAGAGCGAGCGCGGGATAAAGATGGCCACCGGTGCCCCCGCCGGAGAATACGGTCACGAGCGGCTCTGTCATGCGTGAGCCTCCGAATCGGGTGTCGGGAGCCGCGCGACGGACAGAAGGACCCCGATCGCCATGAGGGTCACCAGCAAGTTGGAGCGCCCGTAGGAAATGAGCGGCAGCGAGAGACCCGTAGGGGGCACCAGCCCGAGGCCCACGGCCATGTGTAGGGTCGCGTGGAGCGCGATCAGACTCGTGATCCCGATCGCGAGGAGCTGCCCGAAGATGTCCCGGGCGCGTCGCGCGATGCGGAATCCTACCAGAACCAGGGAGAGGTACAGCCCGATCAGGAATAGGACCCCGAGCAGCCCCCACTCCTCACCGATCATGGAGAAGATGAAGTCGTTGTGAGGTTCGGGAAGGAAGCCGAACTTCTGGCGGCCCTCACCGAAACCGACCCCGGTGATCCCCCCCGAGCCGAGGGAGATGAGGGATTGGTGGACCTGGTAGCCTGCTCCGTCCGCGAACGCGTCTGGGTTCTGAAACGCGAGCAGCCGCTCTCGACGAAAGCCCGAGCCGAGCTGGGAGAGGGCCACGGGAACGAGAAGCACACCGAGGAAGAGAAAGTGTCCGATTCTGGCGCCCGCCACGAAGAGCGTGATCGCGCCGGCCAACCCCACCACGAAGGCAGTCGAGAGATCCGGCTGCATCAGGATCGGAACGAGCAGCATGACCCAGATGATCACGAACGGTAGGAGTCCCCGCGTGAGGCTTCGGAACTGGTCCCTCTTCTTGACCGCCAGGTGAGCCGTCCACACCACGATCGCGAGCTTGGCCATCTCGGACGGCTGGAACGAGAATCCGGGCAGCTGAATCCACCTGCGAGCGCCGTTGATCTCCGGGGCGATCGCCCGGGTCCAGGGCAGGACGAGCGCCATGAGCGCGATCACGGTCAGGAGGAGTCCGGGCCAGGCCAGAGCCCGCCACCACCGGTAGGGGACCCGCGCGCACATCACGAGCAGGATGCACCCGAGGGCCACCCCCCCGGCCTGACGGAGCACGTAGAACGTGTCTGGCAGCCCTTGCCTCTGAGCCAGGAAGGCGGAGGCGGAATAGAGATTCACCAGCCCGAAGAAGAGCAGCGCCAGGGTGATTGCCGTCAACGCAGCCCCCTCCCACCCGGTCCCGAGCCCCGTGTCGGGGAACGAGACGGGTGCTCGTCCGACGGTATCGGTCCGGAGGGCGCTCATCGGGGATCAGAGGGGCTGTTGCGTGTCAGGAGCTCGACGAACCGTCGGCCGCGCGCCTCGTATCCGTCGAACAGATCGAACGAGGGGCAGGCGGGAGAGAGGAGCACGACATCGCCGGTTCTCGCGAGCGAACCCGCCGCCCCCACGGCGGCGTCGAAGCCCTCATCCACAGCCACCAGCAAGGGCGCGCGCCGGCCGGGCTCGTCCTCCGACGGCTTGCTCGAGAGTCGCCGAGTCAAGTCCGCGGAGAGCTCCCTCTCCAGCCTCGGACCCGCTTCGCCGTAAAGGACCACGGCCCTGGCGCGACCGATCAATGGGGAAGCCAGCGCTCGGAAGTCCTCCCCTTTGTCCTTGCCGCCGAGAAGCAGGACGACGGTTCGCTCGAGGCTCTCGAGGGCGCTCACCGTAGCGGCCACGTTGGTCGCCTTCGAGTCGTTCACCCAAAGGACCCCTTTCCGTTCGCCCACCGGCTCGAGGCGATGGGGAAGCGGCTCGAACGTCGCGAGACCCTCTCTAATGCCGTTGGCGTCGGCACCGGCCAGCCGGGCTGCGAGCGAAGCCGCCAGCGCGTTCATGACATTGTGCCGTCCGACCAGCCGCAGGGCCTCGCGCGCGACGAGAGGTTCTTCGGCGCCCGAGTCACTGCGCTCACGCACCCGGAGCGTCAGGACCCCGTCCCTCACGAAGGCGGAGACCGATTCCCCGCCGGTGTCGTCCGAGCCCGGCTTGGAGGCCCACCCGAAGAGGTAGAGGCGACCCTCGGCACCCCTCGCCATGTCGAGTGCGGCGGCGTCGTCTCCGTTCACCACCCAGCGGCTCGCAGGCGTGGCGTTCGCGAAGAGTCGAGCCTTGTCCGCGAAGTAGGCCGAGGTGTCCGGGTAACGGTCGAGGTGATCCGGCGCCAGGTTGGTGAGGACACCGATGTCCGGCGAGAACCGTTCGATATCCGCGAGCTGGAACGAGCTGATCTCCAACACCCACCAGTCGGATGGGGGGTCTCGGAGCGCCAACTCACAGGCGGGTGGGGCAATCCCACCGCCGACGTTGCCGCCCAGAGCCGCGTCGATACCGGACGCCCCGAGGAGATGGGCCGTGAGGACCGACGTCGTGGTCTTGCCGTTCGTGCCGGTCACCGCGATCAATGAACCCTTGTGGAACCGAATGGCAAACTCGGGCTCCGAGATCCAGCGAACGCCTCTTTCCCGGAGGCCCCGAAGCACCGCAGCGTCCGCGGGGACTCCTGGTGATACCACCACCAGGCGGGATTCGGAGATCCGCTCGAGATCGTGGTGTCCCAACTCCGTGCGGGCTCCCAGGGCCTCCAGCTCCCGTGCACGGGCTGTAGCGCCAGCATCGGTCGAGATATCCGAGACATAGACCCCCTCTCCTTTCTCCAGAGCCAGACGCGTCGCGGCGACCCCGCTCACGCCAAGTCCGATAACGGACACTTCCCCTCCCTCCACTCCCCTGGATGAGCCCCGCCCCGTCCCCCTCAGCGTCTCGCTCATCGAACCTTCAGCGTGCTGAATGCCAGCAAGGCGAACAGCACGCCGAGGATCCAGAACCGAACCACGACCTTCGACTCCTCCCAACCCGCCTTCTCGAAGTGGTGATGCAGTGGCGCCATCAGCAGCAGGCGTCGGCCCTCGCCCGTGCGGATCCGCGTGTACTTGAACCAGCCCACTTGCAGCATCACCGACAGCGCCTCGGCCACGAACACCGCCCCGACGATCAGCAGCAGGAACTCCGCCTTGAGCAGGATCGCCAGCACGGCGAGCGCCCCACCGATCGCGAGGGATCCCGTGTCCCCCATGAAGACCTCGGCGGGGTGTGAGTTGAACCACAGGAATCCGACCGCGCCCCCGGCGAGAGCCGATGCAAACACCGCGAGCTCGCCGGAGCCGGGCAGGTACAACAGTCCCAGATACGCCGAGGTGTCGACCCGTCCGATGAGGTAGGCGAAGACCGCGAAGGTCAGGAGCGCGATGGCTCCGAGACCCGCCGCGAGCCCGTCCAGGCCGTCTGAGAGATTGACGGCGTTCGAAGTGCCGGAGACCACCAGCGAAACGAAGACGACGTACGCGGGCGGCCAAAAGGCGGCGACCCAGCCGTCGAAGAAGGGCACCATCGTCCACGTGGACGGGATCGGCGAGACCGGGTGCAGCACGAGGAACAATCCCAGTGCCAGGCCGAACGACAGCTGACCGATCATCTTGTATCGTGCGACGAGCCCCTCGGCCTGCCGGCGAACCACCTTCAGGTAGTCGTCCATGAAGCCGATCGCCCCCATCCACACCAGGGCGAGGAGCGCGAGACCGACGTACCAATTCGTGAGCTCCGCCCAGAGGAGCGTCGACAGGGCGGCCGAAAAGACGATCAGGCTCCCGCCCATCGTGGGCGTCCCAGCCTTGCTCAGGTGCGTCTCGGGCCCCTCGCTTCGTACGACCTGACCGACACGCATGTCGCGCAGGCGTCGGATCACCGCGGGGCCCGCCACGAAGGCGAGGATCAGGGACGTCACCACCGCCCCGGCCGACCGAAACGTCAGATAGTTGAAGACGTTGAAGATGATGTGCAGGTCCGAGAACTGGGGGAGGAGATGATAGAGCACTCAGACCTCCCTCCCCGAGCCGAAGTCCTGCTCGAAGCGGTGGATCAGGCTTTCCAGCGCCACGCCCCTGGACCCCTTGAGCAGGATCGTCTCGGTCCCCTCGAGATGAGGAGCAAGCGCCTGGTACCCTTCCTCGACGGTCTCCGCCGCGATCAGATCCGGGCCATGGCCATCTGAGAATTCGCGCTCGCCTTGCTGTTCCCTCGCGGCGGAGGCGAATTCGCCGACCAAGACCACCAGGTCGAGCGGAAGAGACCGCGCCTCGCTCAAGACCGCCCGGTGCAGATCCGAGGATCGATCGCCCAGCTCCAGCATGCTTCCGAGGACCGCCACCCGACTCGACGCGGACGGCAGACCCGCGAGCAGCTGGAGCGCGGCAGTGGTCGACTGCGGATTCGCGTTGTAGCAGTCGAGGATCATGGTGAGACCGCCGATACGCGAGATCTCCCCTCGCAGCGGTCCTGCTCGGACAGCCGAGGCGTTCTCGATGGCCACGGATTCGTCCGCTCCGAGGAGCCGAGCCAGCCCGAGGGCGAGCAGGAGATTCCTGACCCCGTGAAGCCCGGGGATTCCGGCTCGAACCTCGCGGTCCCGGAGCTGAAAGGAGTACGTGCCGTCCGCCTCTTGGCTCAGCGAGCTGGCCCGAAGATCGGGATCGGCGGCGGAGCTCAGCCCCGTGACATGGACGTCGGGCCGGACTTTTCTTGCTTCGACGGGGAGAAGGGCTGGCTCGTCGCCGACCACCACGGCCCCCCCGGATCGGGTGCCCCGCACCAGATCGAGCTTCTCGTTCAAAACCCCCTCGACGGAGCCCAGACCACTCAGATGAGCCTCGCTGACCGTGGTCACGACCGAGTGATCGGGCTCGGCGACCGCGGTCAGGATGCCGATCTTGCCCGGCGCGTCCGTCCCCATCTCGATCACCAGGAACTGCGCATCGACCGGAGCCGCCAACAGGGTGAGCGGCACCCCGACCTGATTGTTGAGATTGCCCTTCGTGGCGTGGACCGTGAAAGAACCTCCCAAGGCCGCGGACAAGAGCTCCTTGACCGTGGTCTTCCCCGAGGATCCGGTAACACCGATCACGCTTCCCGAGAGCGCCCTGCGTCGATACCTGGCGAGCTTCCCGAGTGCCTCGAGCGTGTCGCTCACCGGGTACAACTTCAGAGGTTGCTCCGGTTCGACGGCTCGGGACACGACCGCCGCCCGGGCTCCCTTCGATGCCGCTTCGGCCACGAACTCGTGTCCGTCGAAACGCTCTCCTCGTAGGGCCACGAAGAGATCGCCGGATTCCACCGTGCGTGTGTCCGTTGAGACACTTCTGAACTCGAGGCTCGGAGGCGCAGGGGCGGACCTCTCCGGGTCGATTCCGAGCGCTTCCCGAACAGTATGATCGGTCCAGACGAACCCGCCGGTCACGCGGCTCTCCCAGACCCCAGGATCTCCCTAACGACCAACCGCTCGTCGAACGGGCGTCGCTCGGTGCCCACGATCTGATAAGTTTCGTGCCCCTTTCCCGTGAGAAGCACGACATCGCCTGTTCTGGCCACCCGCAGGGCCCGCTCGATCGCTTCCCGGCGATCCGGGATTCGCTCGTACCGGCCGCCCGACATGCCCTCGATGATCTCGTCCACGATCACCTCTGGGTCCTCGGTCCGCGGATTGTCGGAGGTGACGATCGAGAGGTCTGCGCCTCGGGCCGCGACTCGTCCCATCTGCGGGCGTTTCTCCCGGTCCCGATCGCCGCCGGCTCCGAAGACCAGAATGAGGCGACCCTCGTACAGCGGCCGCACCGTCTCCAAGACGCGCTCCAATGCATGGGGCGTGTGCGCGTAGTCGAGGATGACGGGGACCGGATCACGAACGGTGAGCTCCAATCTCCCGACTGGAGGCGGGGCGTCCGCGAGACCTTCGGCGGCTTCGCCGAGGGGACGCTCCAGAAGAAGGGCGGCTCCCAGGGCGGAGAGCGCGTTTTCCACATTGAATCGCCCCAACAGGGGAAGGGACACCGCTACCTCCTCACCACCCCACCGCACCATGAAGCGGCTCCCTTCCCCTGAAAGGGCTATTCCGTCTGCGACCAGGTCCGGCAAACGCTCGCCTCGACCGGCCGGTCTACCCACTGCCTCTTCGTCCTCGAGTCGCGTGACGATCAGCCGTGCGTCGATCGGAGGGAGCAGGGCCCAGGCCGGATCCCCGCCGTTCACCACCACTCCACCCTCGTCACGCACGAGGAGGAGAATGCGCGCCTTCGCCTCGCGATAGTCCTTGAAGCTCTGGTGATAGTCGAGATGATCTCGCGTAAGATTCGTAAAGACAGCTACGTCCAATTCGATCCCGTCTAGGCGACGCTGATCCAGCGCATGGGACGACGCCTCGATTGTGACCGTGGTCACTCCCTCGCTCGCGAGCTGGCGTAGCTGCCGGGCAAGCTCCACGGGCCCCGGGGTCGTCAGACCCTCCGACCCAGGCCGAACCGATCCGTCGGGACCCACGAGACCCAGTGTTCCCATCGCGGCCGAGGGACCGAGCGGAGTTAGGAGGTGACGGATCAACAGGGCGCACGTGGTCTTCCCGTTCGTTCCCGTGATCGCGGTCAGGGTGAGCCCGCGGGTCGGCTCACCTTCGAGTAGGTGAGCCACGATTGCTGCCGCACGTCGAGCGTCGCTCACACGCAGCTGGGGAATCGTGACATCGACGAAGCGTTCCACCACCGCTGCGACGGCGCCGTTTCCGAGCGCAGATTCTATGTGGTCGTGGGCGTCGACTCTCGTGCCCCTCCACGCGAGGAAGATCTCTCCCGATCGGAGTGTCCGGGAGTCGTGCGACGCGCCCGTCGGTACGACGTCGCCCGGACCGCGTAGTTCGGCGGACACGCCGGCCGAGCGAAGCCGCTCCGCGAGGGCATCCAACGAAGCGACCCCTCCCTGGGTCGGCCTATCCATCGGCGCTGCTGGAGCTCTGTGAGTCCATTGAACGGTAGGAGGAGATCAGGCGCACTGTGTCTCCCCGGGCCACCGGAGCGCCGATAGCGGGCCGCGTGCCCGCCACACGGCCTGCGGATTCCCATTGCACGGTCAGACCCAGGGAGTGGAGACGCCGTGCGGCGGCCCGTCCCGAAAGACCGCTGACGTCCGGGACACCGAATCGGCCGTCCTGACCGATCGGTTCGAATCGAAGCTCCGCCGTCGAAAAGCCGTGATTCGTGGACCGATCGAACCGGGCGGCGAACGACGGGACCAGACCAGGTCGGTCCTGTGGCTCACCGATCCGTTGTGCCTCGGCGAGAGCAGCCAGAGCGGAGCGATCGAGGGGCGATTCCCGGGCCGCGAGGATGGCTTCCATCGTCGCGCGTGTGACGGGCGCCGCGGTCGTTCCCCCGTAGTAGGCTCCCTGAGGTCGCTCGAGCTTCACGAAGACCACGAGCTGGGGGCTGTCGGCCGGAAAGAAGCCTACGAAGGAGGAGAAGTAGGCCCCCGTCTCATATCCACCGTTTTCGGCATAGGCGCGGCTGGTCCCGCTCTTACCCGCGACCGAGAACGAGGCCAGACGTGCCCGAGTGCCGGTCCCCTCTTCGACGACACCCACCAGGGCCACCGTGATCTCTCTGGCTACCCTCTCCGGAACGACTCTTCGAAGGGCGCGGGGTTCGTAGCTCTCGATGAGCCTTCCCTCGGCGTCACGCAGCTCCTTCACGAGTAGCGGCTGCATCAACACGCCTCCGTTCGCGAGCGCCCCATAGGCCATCGCCATCTGAATGGGGGTCACGGCGATCTCGTAGCCGATGGCGAGGGAGGCGGGGGACTGAGCGGACCATCTCTCAGGGCGTCGGAGGGTTCCCGAGGCCTCACCGGGGAGCGGAATCCCGGTGGGAAGACCGAACCCGAAGTCGCGAAGTGCCTCGTACTGCTCCTCCTGGGCCAACCGCTGAGCCGCCTTCGCGATTCCGACGTTGGAAGACACCTGGAGGGCGTGGCGGATCGACACGGTTCCGACGGCCGAGACATCCCGGATCGTGCGCCCCCGGGTCGTCCAGCTTCCGTCGCCGGTATCGATCGAGTCTTCCAGCGACGCCTTTCGTTCACGTAGGAGCGACGCGACGGTGAACGGCTTGAGCGTGGAGCCCGGCTCGTAGGGGGTGTTGATCGCGCCCACGTGTGTCGAGGCACCGTTACGGAGGGAGACCATGGCCAGGACCTCGCCACTGCTCGGATCCGTAACCAGCAAGTCACCGCCCCTCGCACGGGTGGATTCGACGGCTTCCATCAGCGCTTCGTAGGCGATCTCCTGGAGAGAGGCGTCGAGTGTGAGCACGACGGTGCCGCCTGGCTGCGGCGGGCGGACCGTCCAGGTTTCTCCGGGAATCGGTCGACCACCCGAGTCACGGGCCACCACCTCGGCGCCCGGGCTTCCTCGAAGATTCGGTTCGAACTCCTGCTCGATGCCTCCGGCGCCGACCTCGTCGACCACGGCGCCGAGGAGGCCACGCCCCAGGCTTCCCTGTGGGTAGAACCTTCGAAGCTCGCGCTCCAGATAGACCCCCCGGTGTCCGGTCAGCTGCTCTCGCACCGCAGGTGGGAATCGCCCCGGAACCGTGACCCATCGAGTGTCGGCCATGGTGATCCGTCTGGCCTCCGAGCTCGGCAGATGAAGGGCTTCCCCGAGCAGGGATGCGGTGGCCTCACGGTCCTTCAACTCGTGCGGAGCCACTCCGACACGGAACGTTTCGTGTGAAAGCGCGAGAGGGACGCCGTCCCGATCGAGGATCGCGCCTCTCTCGGCCGCAAGGTCGCTCTGCATGCGATGCTGCTCGTCCGCGGCCTGTCGCCAATCCTTCCGTTCGGCGACCTGGAGCTCGATCGCCCGCGCCAGAAGCACCGCCGATGACACGACCCAAAGGGTCAACAGGAGTCGCCGACGTAGCACTAGAGACCGCTCCACCGGGCGAGACCGGGTCGAGGCGCGGGCCGGGCGACGACTCACCGGGATACCTGCTGCCAATCTTCCGAGGGATCCGCAAGCCACACGATCTCGCCCGCATCGGGGGTCCGCATTCCGAGCCGTTCACGCGCTTCGGCGACGACTCGCCCCCGGCTCTCGAGCACCTGGATCCGATTTCCCAGCTCGTTTCGCTCGGCGGTCAGCAAGGAGATCTCTCGTCGCAGCAGATCGAGGTCCGCCAGGTCCTCGAGCGCTCGCGTCTGGCGCCAGGTCACCATGCTCAGCGAGGCGAGTAGGACCGCCAGCGCCAACGTAGCCATCAAGGTTCCCGGTAGTCTCATGCGGCTTTCCTCCAGGACCTCAGGCGCGCGCTGCGGGCCCGGGGGTTGTCCTCGACCTCGGCTTCGGTCGGTCGTACGGCGCGGCGCACCGTCGGCTTTCCGAACGCAACTCCTCGACACACGCACCTGGGCAGCCGGGGGGGGCACACGCACTCTCGACTCCACTCGCGGAAGGTGTGCTTGACCAGCCGGTCGCTCAGCGATTCGTACGAGACCACGGCGATCACACCGCCGGGAAGGAGCGCTTCGAGGAGCGCCGGCAGCGCTCTCTCCAGGGATTCCATCTCCTGGTTGACGGCGAGCCGGAGTGCCTGGAAGACGCGAGCCCTGTCTTTCGGTGTCGGGGAACGGCGCAGCGCCTTCGCGAGCGCCTCATTCAGGTCGGCTGCGAGACGGAATGGTCGGTCCTGCCTGAGCAGCACGACCGCCTTGGCAAGTCGACGCCACCTGGGCTCCTCGCCGTAGTCCCGGAAGATCCGACCCAGGTCGTCTTCGTCGAGATCATTCAGGAGATCCGCAGCCGTGGGCTCGCCGAGGAGCGAGGAGGCCATTCGCATGTCGAGTGGGACTTCGGGCCGAAAGCTGAATCCTCGCGCATCCTCGTCCAGATGATGCGCGCTCACGCCCAGATCCAGGAGGGCGCCGGAAAGCCGCGGGCCCTCCGCGGCGAGTTCCACTGCAGTGTCGTCGAATCGGTCGCTTCGAAACGAAACTCGATGCTCGAATGGCTCGAGGACCGCCCGCGCGTGTTCGAGTGCAGCTGGATCGCGGTCGACCGCGAGTATGCGGCAGCTCGGATAGCGCTCCAGAAGCGCGCGGCTGTGTCCTCCCCCCCCGACGGTGCCGTCCATGATCTCCCCATGTCTGGCGGGCTCCAGATGAGCCAGCACTTCCGCGACCATCACCGGTCGGTGAAACGTCTGCTCGGCCCCCACCTGTCTTCCGGTTCCTCGACTAGCCGAAGATCCCGTGTATCTCCTCCGTCATCTCCGAGTCCGCCGCGAGATCGTCCGGATGCTGAGCGCGGAAGACATCCGGATTCCAGATCTCGATGCGGTCCATCGCCCCCACGAGCAGCACTCCCCCGTCGAGTCCCGCCCGCTCCTTGAACCACCCCGGTATGAGGATGCGTCCCTGCTTGTCCGGTGCGACGTCGGTCGCACGCGACATGACCTCGCGCAGCAGCTTGGACAGGTCACGCCGGTGGCGGCGGAGCTGAAGGAGCCGCTCCCGTACTTCGGACCAGACATCCTCGGGGAACAGGGTGAGATGAGTGGGCTCCCACTGCAGCAGGACGAATCGGGATCCCGCAGCCTTGCGACGATAGTCCGCCGGAAGGCTGACGCGTCCCTTCCCGTCGAGCTGATATTCGTACCGCCCGAGGAACCCGGTCACTCGTCTCCCCCGTGGGATAGAGTGGGGAAATGTGGCAAGAAGTGTCAAAGACTGGGACAACTTACGGTTGACCCCTGAAATCGGTCAAGGGTCTTGTTTCGACGTGAGTTCTGTGTCGTGCTTGAAGCGGTGGGTTCAGCCGCGAAGCCAAGAAGGATGGGTGGATACACAAAGGGGCCGCGGCCCACGGCCGCGGCCCCCTGGGGCAACTTCTGTCGAGACTGCTCTACATCAGCCTCTACCGGCCTCTAGCGATGATCCCTTCCTGAATCTGGATGAACGTGTTCGTACCCTCGATGAACTGGCCCAGATTCGAGCCCGGGTTCGCCCTGCCGTAATCCCCGGCCTGGTTGAACATGTTCAGCGCTTCACGAAAGACCGGGAGACTCGCCTGCGCGGACTGGACCGTGTTCGGCGCGTTGGCCGCTTCCGCCTGACGATAGCGTGCGTAGCCGTGGAAGAAATTGATCTGTGAACGTAGAGCCGGAGATATGTCCAACTCTCTCGCGACGTTGTACGCCTGCACGGCACCGTTGAGATCGCCCTGCCCCTGGTCCAGGGTGTTGTAGCCGTAGCCGAAGATCTGCGTGGCGAGCACATCCGCGGGCTGCTCGCCGCGCTCGGCTGCCTGCGCGAAGGCGTCTCCGGCCTCCTGCACGCGACCCTCCTGCAGCAGCCACTGTCCAATCCGAGCGTAGGCGTTCGGAAGCTCCGGATTGATTCTCACGGCTCCTTCGAGCGTGGTGATCGCCTGATCCACCCGACCCGCCCGGAAGTAGGCGTTCGCGACCTGGCTCCTCACCTGTGCGTTGTCCGGGAAGAACTCCATCCCGCGCTCGCCCATGGCCAGGGCCGCGTCGTACTCGCCCAGCGCAACATGCGCGGCGACGACGTTGCCTAGGTAGGCCGCCGGCGCCTCTGAACCCTTGGCCTCGAGGACCACGGTCAGGGAGTTGACGGCCTTCTGGAAGAGATCGGCGACCTCCGGAGCGAGAGGGGCCGGCTCCCCACCCTGCGGCTGAGGAGTCATGGACTGCATCGCGCCGGCAGCGCGAACCGCCATCGACCCGTACTGCTCGTGCAGATCTATGTTTTCGGGATCCTGCTCGAGTCCGGCCTCCAGCAGCCCCATCGCGCCCACGTCGTCCCCGGTCTGCGCCAGGTCGTACGCGACACGCATACGGATAGCCACGTTGTTCGGGTTCAACTCGAGGTAGCGCGAGTAGTAGTCGCGGGCGGCTTCGGTCTCACCCACCTGACTCGCGACGTATCCAGCGCTCTCGAGCGCGTTGATGTTGAAAGGATCCGCCTCGAGGAGTAGATCGAATTGGGCCAGCGATTCGTCGAATTGCTCGAGTTCCAGGTAGGTACGGGCCAGTGCGGCGCGGGCCTCCATCGACTCGGGCGCCAACTCGACGGCGCGGGAGCAGTAGTTGAGCGCGCCGTCCCAATTGGAGGAGTTGTACTCCATTCCGCAGAACGCGATCTGACTCACCTTGTCGATCGTGGCCTCGAAGAACGCCATCACGTGCTCGACCGCAGTATCCACATCGTTGGCGCCGACGGTCTGAGGTTCGACCGCGAAGACCTCACCGGCCGGAATCGTGATGAACTGCGCAGAGTACTCGACCATGTCCCCCTGCTGATCGTACCGACCGCAGAAGATCATGGGGACCTGGATCTGCGCTGCCAACTGCTGAGACAGGATGCAGTTGAGGTCTCGCAGACGCATGTCGTATTCTCGAGCCGCGTCGTCGATGTCGTCGTCCGACATCGCAACGTGGGTCGCGATGTCGATTCGGTCCCGAAGCTCTTCGGCCAGGTCGCGACCAAAGTTCTCCCGAGCGTTCTCGGCTGGGGTCAGGTCTGCGACCAGGACCCGCATTCGGCCACCGGCCTGAGCGTCGGCCGCCTGGTACGTCAGCGGTACGGTCAGGATAACCGCAACAAGTGCCGCAAGGCTCGTTCTCAAAGGCTTCATTTCGAACATGTGCCGCACTCCTGCATCTCGCGGGGGACTGTGGCAATACCACTCCGTCCACGAGTGGACGAAGCGTCGCAGTAGTTGGGACGCTGCCACCGGCGGGCGGGCGGTCTCATTGGCGGACGGCCTCCAAGAGAATGCTTGAATCTTGTCACGTCAACTGCTCCCGCCGGGGCACACAGATGTTTACGCAGCGCCTGTTACGAGTCGAAATACTGCACCGCAAACCGAAAAGATCCGCGGCTCAACGGCCGTCGGGGTCGGAACAGGGCCCCCCCCCGGGGGTCTCCGCAACGCGGCCGAACTGAAAACGTCAACCGATCCGACCCGCTCGGAGCGCCACTCCGCCGTCCATGTCGCACAAGAAGCGTGCCGATCTGATCGTCGTCGGTGGCGGCGTGATCGGACTGGCCATCGCGATCGAGACGGCGCGGCGGGGGATCGCGGTCACTCTGCTGGAGCGTTCCGTCCCGGGCCGAGGATCCACGTGGGCCGCTGCGGGCATGCTCTCCCCCTTGGGGGAAGCTCGAGATCGTGGCCCGTTTCTCGATTTTGCGCTAGAAAGCCTTCAGATGTACAGGTCCTGGGCTGAGAGCCTGAACGCTGCGTCTGGACTGTCCTTCGACTACAGCGAGCGCGGAAAGCTCCACTGCGCCCGCTCAGAGTCGGAGTCCGTCGAACTCGAGCGTCGGCTTCGCTGGGCGCAGCGTGAGGGAATTCGCGCCGAGTCGCTCTCGCGTGAAGACCTCCGCAAGGTGGTGCCTGGCATCTCCGAGTCGTTCGACACGGCGCTTCTCGTTCACGACGACTTCCGAGTGGACAATCGGAGACTAGTGGACGCTCTCCTGGTGTCCCTGCGTCGGGCCGGTGTGCGGGTGCGAGTGGGGGCCCGAGTAGAAGGCGCCGTGATCTCGGAAGGCAGAATCGTCGGGCTCACGCTCGAGAGCGGCGAGCGAATCGAGGGTGGATCCGTCATCCTTGCGGCAGGCGCTTGGTCGGCGGGGGTGCGGGGTCTGCCTCGTCCGCCCGAGGTTCATCCGGTGCGAGGTCAGATGCTCGCACTGGTCCCGAGCGTCGCTCCCTCCACTCGGGTGCTCGAATCCGAGGACATCTATCTTGTGCCTCGTGAGGACGGTCGTCTGCTGGTGGGCGCCACGGTGGAAGAGGTGGGATTCGACGACGCGAACACCGCTGGTGGCATACACCGGCTCTTGTCCGGGGCCATCGACCTGATTCCGCGCCTGGAGTCGGCGCGTGTGGGCGAGATCTGGGCTGGGCTGCGACCGGGAACGGCGGACGAGCTCCCGATCATCGGCCCCGACCCCGAGGTCGAAGGGTTGATTCATGCGACCGGTCACTTCCGCAACGGAATACTCCTGGCTCCACTGACGGCCCGAATCGTGGCCGATTTGGTGGAGGACCATGCCGCTGCGTCGATCCCGCCGGCCTTTCTGCCCGGGCGCCCGTTCGGGACCCAGCCCTCGAGCGTGAGCTGCTGAGCTCATCGCCGTGTCGGGCCGGATGGGGCGTCACACGCCCCTCGGTGCGCCTTCCTGCGTTGACACCGGTGTTTGCCGCGGGTAGCGTTCATCCACGTGATTGAAACTGATTCTCAACTGACCGCCGAGTCGATGTCCTCTCCCGTCATCCAGCTGGACGGCGTAAGCAAGCGCTTTCGACCGGGCCCCGTCGAGGCCCTGGACGACGTCTCGTTCGACGTCGCCGAAGGCGAGATCGTCACCGTGCTGGGCCCCTCGGGGTGCGGGAAGACGACCACGCTTCGTCTGATCGCGGGATTCGAGGTGCCGGACGAGGGTCGGATCTCGGTCGGGGGACAGACGGTGGCCGGACCCGGTTGCTGGGTGCCTCCCGAGAAGCGGGGCGTGGGGATGGTCTTCCAGGACTACGCGCTCTTCCCGCATCTGACCGTGGGTGAGAAC